>NZ_JBHWUI010000066.1:30058-42993 GCF_042737525.1 Kitasatospora sp. NPDC059973
TGAGCCCAGCGAGCTACCGAGCTGCTCCACCCCGCGTCGGTGAACGCAACCCTACGGGGAAGTCGCCCGGATGGGAAATCAGTTCGTCACCGGACCGCGGCGGGCGCCCGGGCACGGCGGGCGGCGTGCCGCGCCGTCCTGCTCCTGGCCCAGGCGGCGAAGCAGACCAGGGCGGCGAAGCACGGCACCATCAGCACCGCGTACACCAGCAGGAAGCCGTGCGTGCCGAGGTCGGCGGCGGCGTTCCAGGTGCCGTGCAGGACCATCGACAGCAGCAGTCCGGCCGGGGCGGCGATCCTGGCCAGCCGGCGCCGGCCGGTGGTGAGGGTGATGGCCAGGCCGAGCCCGGTCAGCGCGGTGAACAGCGGATGGGCGAAGGGCGAGAGCAGCCCGCGCAGGACGAAGGTCTGCACCGTGCTGTCGAAGTCCCGCAGGCTGGGCGACTCCCCGAGGCCGATGCTGTCCAGCCGCTGCTGCTGGTCGTCGGTGAAGGCCCGCCCCAGGTAGAGCGCGTTCTCGGTGAAGGCGAAGCCGCAGGCGGTGATCCCGCCGAGGACGACCCCGGCCGCCAGGGTGCGCGGGCGGGCCCGGGCGCGCGGGCGGTCGGGCGTCGGCGGGTAGGGCCGCAGGTAGGGCAGCGGGCGCAGGTAGGGGCGCGGCCGCGGCCGGCCCCGGGCGTGCGGCAGGGCGGGTCCGCGGCCGTGGCCGAGGGGCAGGCCGGGGCCGGGCAGCCGGCGCAGCACGCTCGCGCAGGGGCGGTCGGTGCGGTGGCCGTGGCACCGGATCCGGGTGCCCAGCGGCAGCAGCAGGAGGAGCAGGGCGGCGCCCTTGGCGCTCTCCTCGATCACCGGGGTGACCAGGTCGGCGCCCAGCACCTCGCCCAGACTGCCCTGGTGGGCCGTGAGGTAGGTGCTGGTCCAGCCGTTGGCGAGGATCGCGACGGTGGTCGCCGCGAACGCGCCCCAGCCCAGGCAGAACACGATGTGGCGCAGCGGCACCCGGGCGGTCTGGTTGAGCCAGGCGAGGCCGCCGAGCACGAAGGGCAGCGGGACGAGCGCCAGGCCGAGCCCGACCAGCAGCCCGGTGGTCCCGGTCTGGCGGCGGACCAGCTGGAGGATCAGCACGCCGCAGCCGGCCAGCGCCAGGACGGCGGTGGCGGTGACCGAGGAGAGCACGACCGAGCGGGCGGGGCGCGGCCCCGGTCCGGCGGCGGTGGGCCAGGGCGTGAGCCGGTGGCCCCGGCGCGTCCTGGGCCCCGGGATGGCGCGGGTGCCGGCGGTGCGCGTGGGCATCTCTCGGTCGCCGACGGCCCGGGCGGTGGCCCGGTAGCCGCCGGACGGGCTGCTCACCCGGCACAGGGTAGGCCACGGCACCGGCCCGCCGGGAGGACTCGGGACGAATCCACCCCTGCGGGCCGGGCGGTCGGGGCCGGGCGGCCGGGGCCGGCGGTGAGGCCGGGCGGTCAGGCCGAGTGGTCAGCCCGGGACGGCCGGGGCGGGCGCCCGGCGGCGGTTCAGCGGCGGCGGAAGAGCAGGTCGTGCACCACGTGGCCCTTGGCGATGCCGGCCCGTTCGAACTTGGTGACCGGCCGCCAGTCGGGCCGGGGAGCGTAGCCGGGCACGCTGCCGGCCGGGTGGTCGGCGGGCTCCAGCCAGCCGGTGCCGTCACCCTCGGGGTGCAGGTTCTCCAGCTCGGGCGAGGCGGAGAGCACCTCCAGCATCTGCTCGGCGTACGGCTCCCAGTCGGTGGCGCAGTGCACCAGCGCGCCGGGGGCCAGCCGGGGCAGCACCAGCTCCAGGAAGGAGGCCTGGACCAGCCGGCGCTTGTGGTGCTTCGGCTTCGGCCACGGGTCGGCGAAGTAGACCCGCAGGCCGGCCAGCGAGGCGTCGGGCAGCATGTCGCGCAACAGGATGACGGCGTCGCCGGCGGCCGGGCGGACGTTGCGCGAGCCGTCCCGCTCCAGCAGGCCGAGCAGGTTGCCGTGGCCGGGGGTGTGGACGTCGGCGGCGAGGATGCCCGTCGCCGGGTCGGCGGCGGCCATCGCGGCGGTCGTCTCGCCCATCCCGAAGCCGATCTCCAGGGTGACCGGCAGACCGCCGAAGAGCTCCGCCAGGTCCAGCGGGCTGCCGTCGATCGCGATGCCGTACGTCTCCCAGCCCCGGTCCAGCGCGCCCGCCTGGGCGTTGGTCATCCGGCCCCGGCGCGGCTGGAAGCTGCGGATGCGTCGCTCGCTGTGCTGGGCCTCGGTGGCCCGGTGCGGGTACATCGGCGCGGGGTAGCCGGCCGGCGCGGCGGAGAGCCGGGCGGACGGCGATTGCTGGGGGATCGGGGCGGTGGCAGTCACAATCACCCGATTCTACGGGGCCGCCGGGTGCGGCCCCAGGGGCTGTGACGCACCTGACGCGGGACCCGGGCCGCGTCCGCCCCGCTCCGTTCCGGCCAGGGCGCGCCGGTCGGGACGGGCCGGTCGGGACGGGCCGGCTCAGCCGCCCGCTGCGAGGGCGGCCAGCGCCCGCCGGGCCACCTCGCGGCCGATCGGCAGCGAGGCGGTGGCGGCCGGTGAGGGGGCGTTCAGGACGTGCACCAGACGGCGGGTGGAGCGCGGGTCGTCCGGGTCGAAGCCGGCGAAGGCGAAGTCGTCCAGCAGCGCGCCGTCCCGGGCCACCGCCTGGGCCCGGACCCCGGCGACGGCCGGCACCAGGTCCTCGGCGGTGACGGCGGGCAGCAGCCGCCGGACGGCTGCGGTGAAGGCCCGCTTGGAGAGCGAGCGGTGCAGCTCGCCGAGCTCGTACCGCCAGTGCCGGCGGGCGATCTGCCAGGTGCCGGGGAAGGCGAGCGTCCCGGCGAGGTCGCGCGGGCGGACGGTGCGCCAGTCGTACCCTTCGCGGGCCAGCGCGGGCACCGCGTTCGGGCCGACGTGCACGTCGCCGTGGATGCCCCGGGTCAGGTGCACGCCGAGGAAGGGGAAGGCCGGGTCGGGGACGGGGTAGACCAGGCCGCGTACCAGTTCCCTTCGCTCGTGGGCGAGTTCGTAGTACTCGCCGCGGAACGGCACGATCCGCACACCGGGGTCGTCGCCGGCCAGCCGGGCGATCCGGTCGCTGTGCAGTCCCGCGCAGTTCACCAGTACCTGGCCGCGCAGCTCGCCGGTGGAGGTCTGCACGGTCACGCCGTCGGCCCGGCGGGCGACCGCCCGCAGCTCGGTGCCGGTGCGCAGCTCCGCGCCCGCCTCGCGGGCCAGCCGGGCGTAGGCGGCGGCCACGGCGGGGAAGTCGCAGATGCCGGTGGTGCCGATGTGCAGCCCGGCGATGCCGGTCACCTGCGGCTCGTACGCGGTGATGCCGGCCCGGTCCAGCTCGGCGACCGGGATGCCGTTCTCCCGGCCGCGCTCGGCGAGGGCCCGCAGCCGGGGCAGCTCGGCCGGTTCGGTGGCGACGATCAGCTTGCCCGTCACCTCGTACGGGACGCCGTGGGCGCGGCAGAACTCCACCATCTCGGTGGCCCCGGCGACGGCGTACCGGGCCTTGAGCGAGCCGGGGCGGTAGTAGACGCCGCTGTGGATCACGCCGCTGTTGCGGCCGGTCTGGTGGGCGGCGAAGCCGGGCTCCTTCTCCAGTAGCGCCAGCCGCAGCCCGGGCCGGGCCCGGGTCAGCGCGTACGCCGTGGAGAGCCCGACGATCCCGCCGCCCACCACCAGCACGTCGAAGTCGTACGCCACCGCTCGCTCCTCGTTCGGCCCGGCCCCGCCCGCCGATGCTGTCACGGTGGGCGGGGCCGGTCGAGGGCGCCTCAGCGGGCGTCCGGCTCCAGCCACGGCCAGGTCGCGTCCCGGCCCGCTTCGAGCAGCGGGATCAGCCGGAACGCGGCGTCGCCCAGCCCGCCGAAGGTGTGCCGGTTCGCCGTGCCGCTCGGGCCGTGGCCGGGCGCGTAGCCCGCCAGGTTCCAGGTGTAGACGGGGACGTGGGCCGGCACGGCGGCCAGGGCGTCGCCGCCCCAGTGGTCGCGGCCGGTCTGCTCGTCGGTGACGACGACCACCCGGTCGTGGCCCCGGTAGTGGGTGCGGACGGCCTGGGCGGTGTCGGTGCCGCCGAGGTCGGTGAAGCGGTCCAGGACCCGCAGCACGGCCTCGCCCGGGGCGACCCGGACGACCCGGCTGGTGGTGCCGAACTCGACCAGGTCGGCGTCGGCGGCCCGGACCTTGAGGGCCGTGCCGAAGATCGCCGCCGAGTCGGCCCGGTTGAGCTGGGTCTGCGCGCTCGGCCGGTCGAACATCGAGCCCGAGCGGTCGACCAGGATCAGCGTCCGGCCGGGCAGCGCGGGCACGTTGCCGAGCGAGTGGGAGAGCGCCGTCTCCAGTGCGTGCCCCCAGCGCAGCGACGGCGCGTGCCGGTGCGCGGCGAGGTAGCGGAACGGGAACTGGCGGGAGCGGCGCACCTCGTCCGGGTCGGCGATCCGCCGCGCGACCTCGGCCGCGACCTCGTCCGGGACGCCGGCCTGGTCGAAGTTGCGCAGGTTGCGCACCAGCGCCATCGGGCCCATGGACGGGATGACCGCCGACCAGACGGCCGCGTCCAGCGGGCCCCGCAGCCAGCCGGCCAGTGCCTCCCAGGTCAGCCCGGCCGCGGCGAGCCGCTGGGCCCCGCCCTCGGCCGTCACCGCCGCCCGCCGCTGCTCGACGGGCAGGGCGAGCAGTTCGCGGTTGGCCGCGAGCAGCCGGTCGGAGGCGGGCGGGACGGCCTCGTCCGGCCGGTGCCGGCGGTCCAGCGCGTAGCGGAACAGCTCGCCCTGCCACGGCTTGGCCGGGTCGGGCGAGGGGTGGGTCAGCTCCAGCACGTCACCGAAGCGGTAGCCCTTGGACGCGGTGTCGTACTTGAGCAGCGAGCGGGCGTGGTAGAGCTGGCGGACGGCGTCCGCGACCCCGCGCTTGAGCGGCTTCGGCAGCGCCCGGCCGTAGCGGGACGTCCAGTAGGCGAGCAGTTCGCCGGGCTCGTCCGCGCGCTGCAGGACGGCGTCGACGGCCTGCCGCGAGTGGCCGGGCGCCCCGGCGTCCAGCCGGGCCCGGGTGAACTCGGCGGCGCCGACCAGCGCGGCCGTGCGCAGGTGCGCGTCGGACCGCAGCCAGCGCAGCAGGCCCGTGGTCCACTCCGGGTCGGTGACGGCGAGTCCGCGCACCAGCGCGGTGTAGCGGTCGTCCCGCGCGCCGCCCTTCTCGTAGAAGGTGTCCTGGCCGACCAGGTTCGCCACCGCCAGCAGGAAGAGTTCGGACCTGGCGTCGCGCTGGAACCCGGTGCCGCCGTTGTGGTTCACGGTGCGCTTCCCGGTGCTGCGTACCGGCGAGGCCGGACTCGGCCGGGCCGTACGGGTGTTGAAACGCGACATGGTGGATGCTGCCCCCTGCTGGCTGGTGGAACGCGAAGGAGGCACGGCGGAGGAAGGGGTGCCCGAGATCGTGCCGGCCCGGCGGCCGGCGTCGGCGGAGGTGTATGCCTTGTGCTCTACCGGATTGAGCTAACGGCCGCGCTCGCGCGCGGCACGCCCGGGACTCGAACCCGGAACCGCAAGATCCGAAGTAACCCCCGCCTGCGCACCGGGCACCCCCCGGCGCTGTGCCTCCCGAGATCGAGGTGGCGGCGGTGTTGTTGTCCGGTTCACCGCGCCCCGCTGGGGGCGCTCCACGAAGTAACCGCTGCCGTCGCACCGGGAGGTGCGGAAAACCTATTGAGGTATGGGTGTCCAGAGATCGATGGCGGCTGAGGTGACGAAGCTGCTCTGCCGACTGAGCTACACCGGCACGAGTGCCGGCGGCGGGACTCGAACCCGCGACCTGCCCATGAGGAGTGGAAGTAACCTCTGCCTGCGCACCTGGACGAGAGAGACGATAGCCAGGCCTCTCCCGCCGGTGCATCCGAATTACCGCCGGGCCCGCTAGGCGGGGGCGACGATCACCGCGCGCGCCCGTTCCGTCAGTTCCCGTACCCGGCGCTCCCCCTGGAAGGGTTCGAGGCGGCGCAGCATGTCGACCACGTACTCGCGGCTGCGCTGCGAGGAGATCCGGCCGGCGACCTCGACGGCCCGCTCCCCGGCCGCGACCGCCGCGTCCAGGTCGCCCGCCTCGGCCTCGGCCATCGCCGAGACGACCAGCCGCAGCCCGTGCGAGCGGACGAACCCCTCGGTGGGCCGGGCCAGCGCCTCCCGGGTGAACTGGCGGACCTTGGAGGGCACTCCGAGGTCGCGGAAGCACTCGGCGGCGTCGGCGGCGAGGCGGTCGTAGGCGTAGAAGTCGATCCAGGCCGGATCGGGATCCCCGGCGCGCGCCCGTTCCAGCGCGTTCTCCGCGGCGCCGAGCGCCGTCGCGCACGCGGCGGCGTTGCGGGCCTTGGCCTGGGCCCGGGCCTCGACCAGGTGGAAGAAGCTCATGGTGCGGGCGGTGGCCAGCCCGCGGTTGCGCTCCAGCGCGGCCTGCGCGAGGTCGACCGCCTCCTCGGCGAAGCCCCGGTAGCCGGCCTGCAGGCTCATCGAGGCCAGCACGTAGCCGCCGAGCGGAACGTCGGCGGCGGCGCGGGCGAGCCGCAGCGCCTGGATGTAGTACCGCTGGGCGGCCTCGTGCTGGCCGGTGTCGAAGGCCATCCACCCGGCCAGCCGGGTGAGTTCGGCCGTGGCACCGAACAGTGCCCGGCCCACCGCGTCGCTGTAGGAGGCCAGCAGCAGCGGCGCCGCCTCCACCCGCAGGCACTCCGGCACCATCGACGAACGCCAGTCCCCGCCGCCGTACTTGGAGTCCCAGCGGCGGGCCTCCTGGGCGGCCTCGCGGAGCTTGGCGGCGTCCGAGTGGCCGACCCGGTACGAGCCCGCCTCGGCGGGCGTGCGCGGCGCCTCGCGGGCCACCGAGCCGTCCGCCGGGTTGATCAGCCAGCGGGAGACGGGCGTCGCGTACGCGGCGACCGAGAAGGTGCCGGCCAGGCTGTCGCTCCAGCGGCCGCCGCCGGGGCCGCGCCGCAGGTCGAGGTCGACCCGCCAGAGGTCGGTGGCCGAGCGGACCGCCTCGGACACCTCGCGCGGGAAGGCCAGGCCGAGTTCGGGCGCCGGGTCGGTGTCGCCGAGGCCGATCTCCTCCAGCGGCACCGGCCGGCCGAGCTTGCCGCCGATCGCGGTGGCGATCAGGTGCGGGACCGGACCCTGCGGGACCATGCCCTTGCTGACCCACCGGGCCACCGAGGTCTTGTCGTAGCGCAGCGTCAAACCCCTTTGCGCACCCAGGTCGTTGACCCTCCGGGCCAGGCCGGCGTTGCTGATCTGGGCGAGGGTCAGGAGCGTGCCGAGCCGTTCGTTCGGTCCTCGTGGGCTGATGGTCATGGTGGCGGCGGCACCTCCTGCGGCCTTGTGCGCGGGGCCCGGGCGGCACCGGGCCGTAGCTGCTGTACCTAGAGTAGTCGGACGCGTTCCGAGGGTTAAGAGGCCGCATTCCGGATGGCGGGATCGCGCACCCGCCGATCGGCGGAGGGCGCTCCGGCGGGCCCGGGCGGACCGCTCGGACATGGCCGGGGGCGATCGGGCCGGCCGCGCGCCGGAGCGTTGTGCTCCGGTCCCGTGTCGATGTGCGCCCGGCCGTGCCCCCTGGCCCGACCGGCTGGTCGGCGATTCGCTGGTGGTCGTGGGTCGGCCCGCCGTCGAGGACCCGGCGGGCCGGGGGATGCCGCCGTCTCAATCCCCGCGGACGGCGGCGAAGTCCGGGAGGGCATGCGGATGCCCTCCCGGGCCGGACGACGCCTTTCGGCCATCTCGCGATGGCCATGACAAAGGCGGCGAAAGGGCGGTCCGGGCCGGGGAGGGGAAGGCCCGGCCCGCCCGGCCGAGACGCGGCCCGCACGGCCGCTCCGGCCGGACCGGCCGGTGTGCCCGCCGGTGTGCCCGCCGCACCCTCGGGGGCCCCGCCCGGCGAATCGGAAACGACAACTCCGGTCACGGGACGGGCGAGCGGTGGCACGATGTCTCCTGACGGCGCGCCCGATCGCGGCGGCCGGTCGCCGCGGCGCGCCACGGCCGGGCCGGGCCGCCCGCCGGCGGACGCGCCGCACGGTGCTGGTCCTCGTCCGGTGGAGGCGCGATGCGGTGGCTGACGGGCTGGAGCACGGGTGCGCCCCGAGCGGGCGCCCCGGCGCACGAGCCGCCCGGAGCGGTGGCACCGATCGCCGCGCGCCCCCTGTGGACCGGCCCCAACCCCCTCTGGGCGGTCGGCGACTGGCGCCCCGAGGAGATCCGGCTGGTCACCCTGCGCCCCGGCGCCCCCGCCGTCGTCACCACCGGCGCCGGCGCGCCCGACCCGGTCGAGGACGCCCCCGCGACCACCCGGCTCGCCGTCATCGGCCACTGCGGCGCCACCGACGCCGAACTCGCCGCCGGCCTCGCCGCCGCCCGCGGCGGCGCCGTCCGCCACCTCACCACCTGGCCCGGCAGCTACACCGTCGTCCTGCGCACCGGCACCCGGTCCACCGCGCTGCTCACCGACCTGGCCGGCGCCCGGCCCGTCTTCCACACCCCGTGGGCCGACGGCACCGCGTACGCCACCGCCGCCCTCCCGCTCGCCGATCTGATCGGCGCCCCGCTGGACACCGGCCACCTCGCCGCCCGGCTCGCCTGCCCGGAGTCCCCGGAGGCGCTCGGCACCGGCACCCCGTACCTCGGCGTGCAGCGGGTACCGCCCGGGCACACCCTGGCCATCCGCGGCGGCCGCCCCTACCTCGCGGCGTACGACGAGCCCGGCGGCGGGCCGCGGCCGCGCGGCGAGGCACCGGCCGTCCGCGAACTCACCCGCGCCCTGCTGGAGTCCGTCCGGTCCCGGGTCCGCACCCCCGCCGCCGGCGCCGCCGACCCCGGCCGGGCCCGGCTGGGGGTCGACCTCTCGTACGGGACGGCCTCGGCCACCGTCGCCCTGCTCGCCGCCGCCGTCCCGCCCGCGCCCGTCGCCGGACCGGCACCCGCACCCGCACCCGTGCCCGCCGTCGCCGGACCGGCCGCGCTACCCGGAGCGCGGGCCAGGAACGGCGCGGTCAAGGGCTCCTGGGCCCGGGCGTCCGCCCCGGGCCGGTCCGCTCCCGAGCAGCTGGCGGCCGTCACCCTGGGCGAGAGCGAGGGCCCGGCCACCCTGGCGATCGCCCCCCACACGCCCCGGCTGCGGCACACGGTGCTCGCCCCCGGGCCGGACACCCTCCCGTACGCCGACCTGGTGGCCGACCCGCGGGCCGGACGCCTCACCGACGAGCCCGGTCCGGAGCTGATCGCCGCCGCCCGCGCCGCGGCCCGCTTCGACGCCGGCGGCACCGACCACCTCACCGGGTACGGGGCCCGCCAGGTCCTGGACGGCCACCCGGCCCGGCTGGCCGACCTCGTCCGGGCCGGCCGGCCGCGCGAGCTGCTGCCCCCGGTCGCCGCCCTGGCCGGCGCCGACCGGCTGACGGCGGGCGTCCTGGCGGGCGCGCTGCGCACCCCGCTCACCGTGGTGCGCGCGGCCCACCGGCTCTCCCGGATCCGCTACGCCGACGCGCTCGACGACGCCGCCGTCCGGCTGACGCTGCGGCACGTCCCGGACGGCGGCGGTACGGCGGGCGCCCGCTCGGCCGACGACCTGCTCTGGTGCGTGCCCGGACCGGCGGCCCGCTGGCTCTCCGACGAGGCGCTCTCCGCGGTCGCGCTGCGGCTGCGGCTGGCAGCGCGCGGACCGGCGCCCGCCGAGCCACCGGGCGTGCGCCGGGCCCGGTACGCCCTGCACCGGCACGCGCGCGGGTTCCGCACCCTGGTGCACGCCGCCGAGCAGCCCGGCCAGCGGCTGCACGCGCCGTTCCTGGACAACCAGGTGGTCCGGGCGAGCCGGCTGCTGCCCGACGACGTCCGGCTCCAGCCCGGCGCCCGGCACGCCCTGCTGCGCGCCGTCCTCACCGGGGCCGGCCGGACGGACCTGCCGCCCGACTGGGGCCGCGGCCCCCGCCCCGACCGCACCGCCCCCGCCCGGGCGGGCCTGCGGCTCGCCGCCGACGGCATCGCCGAGCTCTTCGACGCCCCGCTGCTCGCCGAGGCCGGGCTGATCGACCTCCCCGCCGTCCGGGCCGGGCTGGCCCGCTGCGCCGACCCCGACGCGCCGCTCGCACCCGGCACCCTGGCCGGGCTCGCCGAGCTGGTCTCCACCGAACTCTGGCTCCGCCGGGTCCGCGCCCGGCGGCACGGCGCCTGCTGGACCGGCCTGCCCCTCGCCCGGCGCACCGCCCTCCCCGCCGCCCGCTTCGCCTGACCCCGACGCGTGCGACCGCGGTGGCCCGACCGCGGTGGCCGGGCTGGGGCGGCCGGGCGGCGGCGCCCGGTTCGGCGCGGCTCGCGGGCGCCGTCCCCCGGGCGGGCGATCATGACGCCATCCCGTCCCGTCCCCGTGGAGGCCGTGGTGACCAGCGCCAGCCCGGATCCGTCCGTCCCCGTCCTGCTCTCGGTGCTCGGCCGGCCGCCGACGGGCCGTCCGCCGGGGGTGCTGGCCGCGTGCGACGGCTCGGACGGTTCGCTCTGGGCGCTGGACCGGGCGATGACCGAGGCCGAGCGGTTCGAACTGCCGCTGTACGTGCTCGCGGTGGTCAACCCGGCCCCGACCGGGTACCCGCCGGGGATGGCCGAACTGGTCCAGGAGAGCGTCGAGACGCTGGTCGAGAGCATGGCGGACGGCCTGCGCCGTGCGGTGGCGGCGGTGCAGCGGGCCCGGCTCCGCCCGTACGCGGGGGAGCTGTCGCTGCACGTGGTGCTCGGCAACGTGATCGAGGTGCTGCTGGCGGCCTCGGCCCGGCAGCACACGCTGGTGCTCGGCACCCGGGGCAACGGCGGCTTCGGCCGGCTGCTGCTGGGCTCGGTCGGCTCGGCCGCCGTCCACCACGCGGCCTGTCCGGTCCTGATTGTCCCCGCGCCCCCGGACCGCTGAGCCGACCGCCGGGCCGACCCCCGGCCGGCCGCTGAGCCGACCCCCGGCCGGCCGCCGGGCCACGGAGGCCGGCCGGCGGCGCCCGGGCGCGGTCCCGCGCCGGTCGGGCACGCTCCGCGCCGGAGCGCACGGCCTGCCGGGAGGTGGGAGGGGAGCGCTCGCGCGCCGGGAATGTCCCGAGATGGTTCATCGTTCACCTACCCCGGAACCCCGCCCTCCCCACCCCTGGAGAAACGCCGCCATGAAGGTCGAGATCTACTCCGACATCGCCTGCCCCTGGTGCTACATCGGCAAGCGCCGCTTCGAGCAGGCGCTGGACGGCTTCGCGGGCAAGGAGGACGTCGAGGTGGTCTACCGGCCGTACCAGCTGGTGCCGGACGCCCCGGCCACCGCGAGCCCGCACCGCGCGTGGCTGGCCGAGCGCTACGGCCCGCAGTCCGTCGCGATGGACGCCCGGGTGGCCGAGCTGGGCCGCGCCGAGGGCATCAACTACGACTTCGACGCCGCGCTGCACGCCAACACCTTCCTCGGCCACCGGCTGCTCCACCTCGCCGGGACCGAGTACGGCGCGGCGGCGCAGGGCCGGCTGAAGGAGGCGCTGCTCAAGGCCCACTTCAGCGACGGGGTGGACGTCGGCGACCGCGCCGCGCTGACCCGGCTGGCGGTGTCCGCGGGCCTGGACGGCGACCGGGTGGCGGCCTACCTCGCGGGCGACGAGGGCGCCGCCGAGGTGAGCGCCCAGCTCGCCGAGGCCCGCGAGCTGGGCATCACCGCCGTGCCGACCTTCGTCTTCGAGGGCAAGTGGGCCGTCCAGGGCGGCCAGGACGCCGAGACCTTCCGCAAGGTGCTGGAGCAGGTCGCCGAGGAGATCGGCGAGGGGCGGCCCGCGCCGGTGCCGGTCGTCGCGGCCGGCGAGGCCTGCGCGGACGGCTCCTGCGCCGTCTGACCGGCCCCTACCGGGACCGCCGGCACCCTCCCGGGGCCCGCTTCAGGCACACCTGAAGCGGGCCTCGGCCCAGTCGGACACGTTCAGCGCCGACCAGACGCCGTGCGCCGGGGTGACCACCAGCCGGATCGACGTCTGCCCGGCCAGCGGCACGTGCACCGGCACCGCGTCGTCCCCGGTGGCCAGCGGCGGCGAGCGCCACAGGGTCCGGCCGTCGCCGCCCTGCACCGAGAAGACCACGCCGCCGGTCGAGGCGGCGATGTCGTCCACCCCGGCCACCGCGTCGAAGGCCGTGCAGCCGCGGTTGAGGTCGATCACCGTGGTCGCGGGCGCGTGCACGGTGATGCCGTGGGCCCGGGGGGTGCCGCCGATCGAGACGCTGTCGCGCTGCCAGAACCAGTCGCTGCCGCGCTGCCGGATGCTCGGGGTCGACGCCGGCACCCGGTTGTTGCCGGGCTTCAGCACGGGCAGGTCGTCGGCCCAGAAGTCGGTCGGAGCCGGCGGTGTGACGGTCGGGGTCGGCAGCGGCGGGGGAGTCGGGGTGGGCAGGACCGGCACCTCGGGGGTGGGTACCGGGGGCGGCGTCGGGGTCGGCACCACGGGTACCGGCGGCAGCGGCGGAGGGGTCGGCCGGGTCGGCCGCGGCGAGGGCGGGGCCGGTGCGGGGGAGGAGGCGGCCGGGCCGCTCGGCGCGGGCGGCGGCACGGCCTTCGGCGCCGGGCGCGGTGCGACGGAGGGCGTCGGCGTCGGTGACGGGGTGGCGGAGGGGCTCGGCGCGGGTTCCACCACCGGGACCGGATCGGGGGTGCGCGGCGCCGCGCTCGGTACCGGTGCCACCGGCGGCGGCGCCGGTAGGGCCGGGGAGGAGGCCGGCGGCGCGGCCAGCGGGGGCTTCGGCTCGGGCGAGCCGGTCAGCGCGTAGGCGGCGACGGCGGCCGCCGCCACGGCGACCGCGGCGGCGATGCCGGCCTTGGCCGCCATGCCCAGGCCCTCGCCCGCCGCCGCGGCGGCGCCACCGCTCCCGCCGGCCGCGCCACC
>NZ_JBHWUI010000067.1:0-42895 GCF_042737525.1 Kitasatospora sp. NPDC059973
GGCCGCGGTGTTTTCCCACCCCCCCCCCCGCCCGGCCGGGCGCCCCCCGGGGCGGGGCGGCGCGGTCGGAGGGGGCCACCCGGGCCCCCCCGGGTGGGGGGAAGATCACCGCCGCCGCGCGGCGCACCGCGCGGCAATGCGTCACCGTACTCGCCCACCGGCTTCGCCTTTGGTTTCTCCGAGCCGGCGAGGGCGGTCGCCGAGTCCGGTCGCAATGCGGCGGCGAATACCCGCGGCGGGTCCAGGGGGGTCCGGCACATCGCACCGGCCCCTCGCCGCGAGCCCGGCACCTGCCGCGCCCCGGCCGTCCGGCACCCGCGGCGACCCCCGGCCCGGCGACGGACGGCGCCCGGCGGGAGCGTCCGGCCGCCCGCGCCCGCCCGCTGCCGCCGCCCTCCCGGCCGTCCGTCCGGGGGTCGCCGGGCCCGCCGGGGGTTGCCCCGGCCTTTTTGTTGCGCAAATAGCCAAAATCCCAATCACGGCGGGTAATCATGATCGTCGATCCGCAAGTAGGTTTCGATTTCATAGCGCTTCTCACCAGCACCGCTTTCAGGGCTTCCCCCCCTTCTCCACCCGTGCTACAAAACTGGTCTACACCACGTGTGGTGTAGACCAGTTCGCGGTTCGGCCCCTCTGTGCACCTACCCCCCGACCGACCCGCCCTGCCGTTAGGAACCCACCCCCATGAGTCAGTCTGCGCAGGCACCGGCGCCCGCCGCGGCTCCGGCCACGCCAAGCCCCACCAAGAAGTTCGGCCAGAACCTGCTGCAGGGTCTGCAGAAGATCGGCCGCAGCCTCCAGCTGCCCATCGCCGTTCTCCCCGCCGCCGGTCTGCTGCTGCGGCTCGGCCAGGACGACGTGTTCGGCAAGGACGGCCTCGGCTGGGACAAGGTCGCCGCGGTGTTCAACACCGCCGGTGGCGCCGTCTTCGACAACCTGCCGCTGCTGTTCGCGGTGGGCATCGCGATCGGCTTCGCCAAGAAGGCCGACGGCTCCACCGCGCTCGCGGCCCTCGTCGGCTTCCTGGTGTACAAGAACGTGCTGACCGCGTTCCCGGTCACCGAGGCCCAGGTCCTGCCCGGCAAGGACGCGGCCGCCACGTACCAGAACCCGGGCGTGCTCGGCGGCATCGTGATCGGTCTGCTCTCGGCCGTGCTGTGGCAGAAGTACCACCGCACCCGGCTGGTCGACTGGCTCGGCTTCTTCAACGGCCGCCGCCTGGTCCCGATCATCATGGCCTTCGTCGGCACCGCCGTCGGTGTGGTCTTCGCCCTGACCTGGGGCCCGATCGGCGACGCCATCAAGAGCCTGAACGACTCCCTGATCGGTGCCGGCGCGTTCGGTGCCGGTGCGTTCGGCCTGGTCAACCGCGGTCTGCTGCCGGTCGGCATGCACCAGTTCGTGAACTCCTACGCCTGGTTCCAGACCGGTGACTTCACCAAGCCCGACGGCACCGTCGTGCACGGCGACCTGACCCGCTTCTTCGCCGGTGACCCGACCGCCGGACAGTTCATGTCGGGCTTCTTCCCGATCATGATGTTCGCCCTGCCGGCCGCCGCGTTCGCCATCGCCCACACCGCCAAGCCGCACCGCCGCAAGGCCGTCACCGGCATGATGCTCTCGCTGGCGCTGACCTCCTTCGTGACCGGTGTCACCGAGCCGATCGAGTTCTCCTTCGTCTTCATCGCCCCGGTCCTGTACGTGATCCACGCGCTGCTGACCGCCGTCTCGATGGCCGTCACCTGGGCGCTCGGCGTGCACGACGGCTTCACCTTCTCCGGTGGTCTGATCGACTACCTGCTGGCGTGGAACAAGGCCACCGACCCGTGGATGATCATCCCGCTGGGTCTCGTGTTCGGGGCGCTGTACTACTTCCTGTTCCGCTTCGCGATCGTCAAGTTCAACCTCAAGACCCCCGGTCGCGAGGACGACGAGGAGATCGAGGACGTCACCAAGGCCTGACGCCGAGGAACGACCCGCACCACCCCACGGCCCGGCCCGCGGCCACCGCCCGGCCGGTGGGACGACGGTTGACGAACCGGCGACCGCGCTGGTCAACTGAGGCGGTGAACGCGCCGCGCATCCTGGTCAGCCGCTGCCACATCGACTTCGGTCGTGTGTGGTCGGCCGCGTGTTGCGCCTGACCCGTCCGTTCCCCCCGCCGCCGCCCGGCTGACCTCCCGCCGCGCCCCGGCCCCCGCTTCCCCGCCTCTCGTGTCGGCCCGTACCCGGGCCACCGCCACGTACCCAGCTGCGTCCCGTGCGCGAACCGAAGATGAAGCCGCGCACGCACGAGGAAAGTCAAGGCCACGCCATGCCGCGCCAGTTGCACCTGTCCGCCGCCGTCGACAGCCCCGGCCGCTTCGACGCCGGGCACTTCACCGCCCTCGCCCGCCACGCCGAGCGCGCCGCGCTCGACTTCGTCACCCTCGACGACTCCTACGCACCCGAGCCGCACCGGCTCGACGCCCTCGCCACCTTCGCCCGGCTCGCGCCGCTGACCCGGGGGCTCGGCCTGGTCCCGACCGTCACCACCACGCACACCGAGCCGTTCCACACCTCGATATCGGTCAACACCCTGGACTGGGTGAGCGAGGGCCGGGCCGGCTGGCTGATCGGGATCTCCGACACCGAGGCGCAGGCCCGGGCCTTCGGGCGCAAGGGCGTCGCCCCGGCCGACGAGCTCTGGGCGGAGGCGGCCGACGCCGCCGAGGTCGCCGCGCGGCTCTGGGACAGCTGGGAGGACGACGCGGAGATCCGCGACGTGGCCACCGGCCGGTTCATCGACCGGGACAAGCTGCACTACATCGACTTCACGGGCCCGCACTTCTCGGTCCGCGGCCCCTCCATCACCCCTCGGCCGCCCCAGGGCCGACCGGTGATCGCCGTCCCGGTCTCCGCCGCCGACCTCGCCCCGGACGCCCCCGCCGGCGGCCGGGCCCGGGTGGAGACGGCCGCCCGGTACGCGGACGTCGTCCTGCTGGACGCCCCCGGCCCGGCGGCCCGGCTGACCGCCGCCACCGAACTGCGGCTGCGGGCCGGCGAGGGCCTGCGGATCCTCGCCCGGCTCACCGCGGACCTCCCCGACGGCGCCTCGATCAGCGCGCTGATCAGGGAGGTCACCGAGGGCGGCGGCGGCGTCGACGGCTTCCACCTCGTCCCCGCCGACCCGGCCCGGGACCTCGCCGCGGTGGCCGACCACGTCGTCCCGGCCCTGCGCGAGCGCGGCCTGTTCCGCACCGGCTACACCGGCACCACCCTGCGCGACCACCTCGGCCTGGCCCGCCCGGCCAACCGGTACGCCCCCGCCACTCCCGCTCCCGCCGCTCCCACGGCGACCGCCGCCGCCCACGCCGAGGTGACCCGATGACGGACCGACCGCTGAAGCAGATCCACCTCGCCGCGCACTTCCCCGGCGTCAACAACACCACGGTCTGGACCGACCCGGCGTCCCGCAGCCAGGTCGAGTTCGCCTCCTTCCGCCACCTCGCGGAGACCGCCGAGCGCGGCCGGTTCGACTTCTTCTTCCTCGCCGAGGGCCTGCGGCTGCGCGAGGTCAACGGCCTGATCCACGACCTGGACGTGGTCGGCCGGCCCGAGTCGATCACCGTGCTCGGCGCGCTGGCCGCCGTCACCACCCACCTCGGCCTGGCCGCCACCGTCAACGCGACCTTCAACGAGCCGTACGAGCTGGCCCGCCGGTTCGCGTCGCTCGACCACCTCTCCGGCGGCCGGGCGGCCTGGAACGTGGTCACCTCCTCGGACGCCTTCACCGGCGAGAACTTCCGCCGCGGCGGCTTCCTCGACCGCGCCGACCGGTACACCCGAGCCGCCGAGTTCGTCCAGCTGGCACGGGAGTTCTGGGACGGCGGGCTGGTCCGGCACAGCGGCCCGCAGTTCGACGTCGAGGGCCGGCTGCCGCTGCCGCGCCCGCCGCAGGGCCACCCGGTGGTGATCCAGGCCGGGGACTCCGACGAGGGCCGGGAGTTCGCCGCCGCCACCGCCGACATCATCTTCAGCCGGCACTCGACCCTCACCGCCGGCCAGGCCTTCCACACCGACGTCAAGCGCCGGCTGGCCGCGTACGGGCGCAAGCCGGACGAGCTGAAGATCATGCCCGGGGTCACCTACGTCCTGGGCGACACCGACGAGGAGGCGACCGAGCGGGCCGCCGAGATCCGCCGCGCCCAGGTCGGACCGCGGACCGCCATCGCCTACCTGGAGCAGGTCTGGGGCATCGACCTGTCCGACCACGACCCGGACGGCCCGCTGCCCACCGCCGACCCGGTGGTCGACAGCACCGTCGTCCAGGGCCGGACCAGGATCGGGGACCCGCTGGAGATCGCCGCCCGGTGGCGCGCGGTCGCCGCCGAGAAGCGGCTCAGCAGCCGCGAGCTGGTGATCGAAGTGACCGGCCGGCAGTCCTTCATCGGCACCCCGGCGGCGGTCGCCGAGCAGCTCGACGCCTATGTGCAGAACGACGCGGCGGACGGCTTCATCCTCGTCCCGCACCTCACCCCGGGCGGCCTGGACGACTTCGTCGACCAGGTGGTGCCGCTGCTCCAGGAACGCGGGGTGTTCCGCACCGAGTACACCGGGACGACCCTGCGCGACCACCTCGGCCTGCCCGTCCCCGGGCGGCGCTGAGCGCCTCGGACGGGCGGGCACCCCGCCCGGAACGGCCTCAGATCCGGCCGAGGCGGGCCGCGTGGACGCCGGCCTGGAAGCGGCTCTCCGCGCCCAGGTCGGCGGTCAGCTCGGCGACCAGCCGGCGCACCGTCCGCTCGGAGACCTCCAGCTTCCGGGCGATCGCGGCATCCGTCAGCCCGGCCGCGAGCAGCCGCAGCACCACGTCATGACGGTCCGTCCTCCCCGCCGCCCCCGGATGCAGTTCCGGCGGGGTCGAGGCCGCCGACCAGAAGTACTCGAACAGCTCCGCGACCAGGGCGACCAGGGCCGGCTCGCGGACCACCACGGCGGTCTCCGCACGGCCCCGGACCCGGGGAGCGGCCGCGTCCGGCCCGTCCTCGGACACCTCGTCCGACAGGTCGCCCGGCGCGGGCAGGATCGCCAGCCGGGCGTCGACCACGATCAGCCGGAGCGGCAGCGAGTGCGCGACCCTGATCCGCGCCCCGGCCCCGGTCAGCTCCCGGACGTGCGCGAGCACGGCGGGCCGGCGCAGCACGGCGGCCGGGTAGACGGAGCGCAGGGCGGCGCCGCGGTCGAGGGCGAGGCGTTCGCGGGCCAGCTTGCCCGCCAGGGCCGGGCCGGAGAGGTCCTGGCCGGGCCGGAGGGAGAGAGCCCGGGTGCGGGCGCCGCGGGCCGCGTCCTCCAGCAGGGCGGCGATCCGGTCGGCGCCGCGGACGAGCTCGAGGGCGGCGCCGCCGGGCCGGCGGTGCTGGACCGGCAGGTAGCCGGTGTGCAGGCGGTCGACGGAGTCGCGGGCCCGGCCCAGGGCCTCGACGAGGGCGGTGACCTGGGTGTCCGCGTCGAGCAGCAGCTGGCGGACAGCGGTGTCGACGGAGACGGCGGCGTGTCCGGCCGCGCCGGTGCCGTCCGCCCCGGCGGCCGCGGTGGGCTGGAGCAGGCCGAGGGCGCGGAGTTCGGCGGTGGCGGCGGCCAGGCGGGGCTCGTCCCAGCCGAGGCCGAGGTCGGCGGCCGGACGGCCGGGTTCGGCGAGCAGCCGGGCGTAGAGCCGGGTGGCGTCGCGGTCGGGGCCGCCGGCGGGGTGGTCGGCCCGCGCCGCACTCTCCATGCGCTCCATCGGCGCAGCGTAGTGAGGCCGGGCGCGGGCGGGCCGGGGTTTCCGAGGAGCGAGACGGCGGGCCGGGGTTTCCGAGGGGCAGGGCGGCGGGCCGGGGTTTCCGAGGGGCGGGGCGGCGGGCCGGTTCCGCTCCCGGTCATGTCCGGTTGCGGCAGCGCCGGGAGGGCCCGGCCGCGGTCCGGCGGCGGCCAGGATGGGGCCATGGCTCTTCCCGAGGCTTCGACGATCTGGATGGACGGCGCGCTGGTGCCCTGGCAGCAGGCGCGGACGCATGTGCTGACGCACGGCCTGCACTACGGCACGGGGGTGCTGGAGGGCACCCGGGTGTTCGAGACGGCGGACGGTCCGGCGGTGTTCCGGCTGCCCGAGCACCTGCGCCGGCTGGACCGCAGTGCGCGGATGCTGCGGATGGAACTCCCCTACAGTGTGGAGGATTTGACCAAGGCGACGGTGGAGCTGGTCCGGGCGAACGGCCACCGGTCGTGCTATCTGCGGCACTTCGCGTTCCTGGGGTACGGCTCGATGGGCCTGGACATGCGCTTCTCGCCCACCACCACGGCGATCGCGAGTTGGCAGTGGCAGTCCCAACTGCCGGACAGCGGTGGTGGGATCAGGGTGAAGACGAGCAGTTGGCGGCGGAACGACCCGAACGCGGTGCCGCCCGCGGCGAAGGCGACCGGGCCGTATCTGAACTCGGTGCTGGCCCGCCGGGAGGCGAGCGACGCGGGGTACGACGAGGCGCTGCTGCTGGGGTCGGACGGTTCGGTGAGCGAGTGCACCGGCGAGAACGTGTTCCTGGTGCGTGACGGGGTGCTGCGGACGCCGCCGTCGAGCGCGGGCGCGTTGGAGGGGATCACCCAGGACACCGTGCTGGAGCTGGCCGCCGGTCTGGGGGTGCCGGTGCGGGTGGAGGGTCTGCTGCGCTCGGACCTGTACGCGGCGGACGAGGTGTTCCTGTGCGGGACGGCGGCCGGGGTGGTGCCGGTGCGGTCACTGGACGACCGCGAGCTGCCGTCCTCCCCCGGCCCGGTCACGGAGCGGCTGCGCGAGGCGTACGAGGCGGCGGTCTCCGGCGAGGACCCGCGCTACCGGCGCTGGCTGACGCCGGTGGGGTGAGCGTTCAGAGGTCGTAGACGGCGCCGGCTCTCGCGATGTCGACCGGTCCGGCGAAGGCGGCGGCGGCGTCCCGGCGGTTGTGTTCGGCGTCGGTCCACGGCGGGATGTGGGTGAGGACGAGCCGGCGGGCGCGGGCGGCGGTGGCGTGTTCGCCGGCCTCGCGGCCGTTGAGGTGGACGGCCCGGTAGGTGTCGCGGCCGTCGATGTAGGCGGCTTCGCAGAGGAAGAGGTCGCTGTCGCGGGCGAGTTCGACGAGGGCGGCGCTCTCGCCGGTGTCGCCGGAGTAGACGAGGGCGCGGCCGGCGTGTTCGAGCCGGAAGGCGAACGCGTCGACGGGGTGGTTGACCTGGGCGACCTCGATCCGGAACGGGCCGAGGTCGAAGGCGCCGGGGGTGAGGGTCCGGAAGTCGAAGACCCCCTTCATGCCGGGGTTCTCGGGCATGTCGTAGGCGCGGGCCATCCGCTCGGCGGTGCCGGCCGGGCCGTAGACGGGCAACGGGTCGGGGCAACCCTCGGCCCGGTAGTTGCGGGCGACCCAGTAGGCGCAGAGGTCGACGCAGTGGTCGGCGTGCAGGTGGCTGAGCAGGACGGCGTCGACCTCGTAGAGGCTGACGTACTTCTGCAGGGCGCCGAGCGCGCCGTTGCCGAGGTCGAGTACGACGCGGTAGCCGTCGGCCTCCACGAGGTAGCTGGAGCACGGCGAGTCGGCGGACGGGAAGCTCCCCGAGCACCCCACCACGGTCAGTTTCATCCGAGCCCCTCCGCCCCGACACGTTTCGGCTGCTGCTGGTCAATGGCAGTACCGGCCGGTGAACCGGCGGGTAGCACTGCGTTCGCGTGTCGAGAGTAAGGGCGGAGGGGCACTTTGCCCCCGTCTCCGTGCCGGGCTGTGGCTGGAATCACCAGAACGCCGGGGGCGGCTCGGTGCGGTGGTTCAGCGGTGGCCGGGGCGCCGGCGGGCCCAGGCCTTGATCGTGTCGGGGTGCCAGCGGGGGTGTCCGTTGCCGTCGACGGCATCGGGGTCGGGGAGCAGGCCGTGCCGGCGGTAGTTGCGGACGGTCTCCGGCTGGACGTTGATGTGGCGGGCGATCTCGGCGTACGACCACAGGTCGGTGCTGCGGCTCACGGGTCACCTCGGGGTGCAGGGGGGACGTGCGTGATCAGCTTTCCGGGCCCCGGGAGCGGCATCCGGCGCACAACGGACTCCGTGGTCATTCCGTGACGAACCGGGAGCAGGGAACGGATAAATGCCCGACTGTCACAGCCGTCGTGGTGGTGGGGCCGGCCGGGTGCCGGGTACGGTCTGGCGCATGACTGGCTTCTGGGTGCTGCTGGCCGTGGCGGGTGCCGCGCTGCTGGCCGTTGTCGTGTCGGTGCTGGTGCGGCGGGCGCGCGGCGGGCCCGCGCCGACCCGGCCGGCGCCGCGGCCGCGCCCGGCGAAGGGGCGCCCGGGCCCGGCGCCGCAGGAGATCTGGTGGGCGGAGGTGCCGTTCGAGGACGGCCCGGGGGCGAAGGACCGCCCCTGCCTGGTGCTGCGGGTCGGCGGCCGGACCGCGACCGTCGCGAAGATCACCAGCAAGCACCACGCGGAGCGGCCGGGCGTACTGGCGCTGCCGCCCGGCTCGGTGGGCGACCGCCAGGGGCGGACCAGCTGGCTGGAGACCGACGAGCTGCGCGAGGTGCCGCTCTCGGCCTTCCGCCGCCGGGCGGGTGTGGTCGACGGGCGGATCTGGGCCCGGGCCCGGCAGGCGGTCTCGGGCTAGGGGCGTCCGGCCGGGCCGGTCCGGGCCGGAGGGACGGGCCCGGAGCCTTCGTCAGGCCCGGGCCTTCGTCGGGCGCGGAGCCCTCGCGGGGCGCGGAGCCCTCGTCGGGGCCCCGGAGCCTTCGTCAGGCCCAGAGCTGGCCCTGCAGGGCCTCGACCGCGGCCTCGGTCGACTCGGCGGTGTAGATGCCGGTGGAGAGGTACTTCCAGCCGCCGTCCGCGACGACGAAGACGATGTCGGCGCGCTCCGCGGCGGTGGCGGCCTTGCGGCCGACGCCGATCGCGGCGTGCAGGATGGCGCCGGTGGAGACGCCCGCGAAGATGCCCTCCTGCTGGAGGAGTTCACGGGTGCGGCGGACGGCGTCGGCGGAGCCGACCGAGAAGCGGGTGGTGAGCACCTCGGCGTCGTACAGCTCGGGGACGAAGCCCTCGTCGAGGTTGCGCAGGCCGTAGACCAGGTCGTCGTAGCGGGGCTCGGCGGCGACGATCCGCACCCCGGGCACCTTCTCGCGCAGGAACCGGCCGACGCCCATCAGGGTGCCGGTGGTGCCCAGGCCGGCCACGAAGTGGGTGACGGAGGGCAGGTCCGCGAGGATCTCGGGGCCGGTGGTGGCGTAGTGGGCGCCGGCGTTGTCGGGGTTGCCGTACTGGTAGAGCATCACCCAGTCGGGGTGCTCGGCGGCGATCTCCTTGGCGATCCGCACCGCGGTGTTGGAGCCGCCGGCGGCCGGTGAGGGGATGATCTCCGCGCCCCACATGCGCAGCAGTTCGCGGCGCTCCTCGCTGGTGTTCTCCGGCATCACGCAGACCATCCGGTAGCCCTTGAGCTTGGCGGCCATGGCGAGCGAGATGCCGGTGTTGCCGCTGGTGGGTTCCAGGATGGTGCACCCGGGGGTGAGCAGCCCGGCGGCCTCGGCGCGCTCGATCATGTGCAGCGCGGGGCGGTCCTTGATGGAGCCGGTGGGGTTGCGGTCCTCCAGCTTGGCCCAGAGGGTCACCAGGCCGTCGGTGTTGCCGGGGACGGCGGCGGAGAGTCGGGGCAGGCGGACCAGCGGGGTGTTGCCGACGGCTTCGAGCGGGCTGTCGTAACGCAAGGGGTGCCTCCGGCAACGGCGGTGAGGGTCGGGTGCGGCGGTCCTCCCGCCCGCGCGGCCGGCGGGCGGGAGGGCCGGAGGTCAGCGGGCGCCGCCGGCCACGGCGGGCAGGATGGTGACGCTGTCGCCGTCGGCGAGGGCGGTGGAGATGCCCTCCAGGAAGCGGACGTCCTCGTCGTTGAGGTAGACGTTGACGAAGCGGCGCAGCTCGCCGCCGTCCAGCAGGCGGGCGGCGATGCCCGGGTGGCGGGCGTCGAGGTCCTGGAAGAGTTCCCCGAGGTTGCTGCCGGTGCCCTCGACGGCCTTGGCGCCGTCGGTGTAGGTGCGGAGGATGGTCGGGATGCGGACCTCGATGGCCATGGGTGCGCTCCTGTGCGAGTCGTGAGGTGGGTGGGCCGCAGCGGGCGCGGCAGGTCGGGTCCGGCCCGGTGCGCAGGGCGTGCGGCGGGCCTGGGCGGGCGGCTCAGCGCGAGCGCGCCGGCGTGCCGGGACAGATCGCGCTGGCGAGCCGGCACAGGTCGACGTGCAGGCGCGCCACGAGGCGGGTGCCCGGGGCCTGAGTGCTCACATCGACGGAACGCATGGGCTCATCGTATAGATTCCCGGGCTCGCTCCGACATGCCCGTCTCGGAATCCGGATGTTTCCGTTTCTGTGGCTGAGACGGCAGGGCCCGCCGCCGTCGCTCGGACGGTCGGCGGGCCGCGCCCAGGGGGGTGCCGGTCAGGGCTGGTAGGCCTCGACGACCTGGACGTCTTCCTCCGTGATCGCGCCGTCCACGATGCGGAACGATCGGAACTGGTACGGGTCGTCCGGGCCGTTGCCGTCGGCGGTGGAGACCAGGACGTAGTGGGCGAACGGCTCGGAGGCGTAGCTCACGTCGGTGCGCGAGGGGTAGGCCTCGGTGGCGGTGTGCGAGTGGTAGACGATCACGGGCTCCTCGTCCCGGTCGTCCATCTCGCGGTAGAGCTTCAGCAGGTCGCCCGAGTCGAACTCGTAGAAGGTGGGCGACCGGGCGGCGTTGAGCATCGGGACGAACCGCTCGGGCCGTCCGCTGCCGGCCGGTCCGGCGACCACGCCACAGGCCTCGTCCGGGTGGTCGGCGCGGGCGTGGGCGACGATGGCGTCGCGCAGTTCTCGGGTGATGGTCAGCATGCGGTCAGGATAGCCACGCCCCGGCGGGTGTCCGCCGGGGCGTCCGGGGCGTGGTCGGCGCCGGTCCGGGAGGCGGACGGCGGGCGGCTCAGTGGCCGCCGCCGTTGCCGTTGCGGGCGTGCAGGTGGTCGTGGGCGACGGCGTGGACGGCCTGCGGGCGGCGGCGCTTGAGCACCTGGTAGCCGACCACGAGCAGGACGGCCCAGCCGGGGAAGACGTACAGCGAGATGCGGTTGTCCTTGTCGAGCGCGATCAGGACGATCACCAGGGCGAGGAAGCCGAGGGCGGCCCAGCTGCTCCAGAGGCCGCCGGGCGCCTTGAAGCCGGGGGGCGGCAGGTGGCCGCCCTTCCAGGCCTTCCGGTAGCGGATCTGGGAGACCAGGATGACCGCCCAGGTCCAGAGGCCGCAGACGGTGGCCACCGAGGTGATGTACTCGAACGCCTTGGCCGGGACGAGGTAGTTGAGCACCACGCCGGCGCCCATCAGCAGCGAGGAGAGGGTGATCGCGACGGCGGGGCTGCGGTGGGAGTTGAGCTTGGTGAGCCGGCCCGGGGCCTGGCCGCGCAGGGCGAGGTCGCGCAGCATCCGGCCGGTGGAGTACATGCCGGAGTTGCAGGAGGAGAGCGCCGCGGTGAGCACCACGAAGTTGATGATGCCGGCCGCGGCGGGGATGCCGATCTTGCCGAAGGCGGCGACGAACGGGCTGACGCCGGGCTGGAATTCGGTCCACGGCACCAGCGACAGGATGATCACCAGGGCGCCGATGTAGAAGAGCGCGATCCGCCAGGGCAGCGTGTTGATGGCGCGCGGCAGGGTCTTCTGCGGGTTCTCGCTCTCGCCGGCGGTGACCCCGACGAGCTCCACCCCGAGGTAGGCGAACATGACGATCTGCAGGGTCATCACGGTGGCGCCGATCCCCTTGGGGAAGAAGCCGCCGTTGTCCCAGAGGTGGGTGATCGACGCGGTGTCACCGGCGTCGCTGAAGCCGAGGGTCAGCACGCCGATGCCGATCAGGATCATGCCGATGATGGCGGTGACCTTGACCATCGAGAACCAGAACTCGATCTCGCCGAACAGCTTCACCGAGATCAGGTTGGCCCCGTAGAGGATGACCAGGAAGGTGAGCGCGCTGAGCCACTGCGGGATGCCGGGCGCCCAGAACTTCACGTAGACGGCGGCGGCGGTGGTCTCGGCCATGCCGGTGACCACCCAGAACAGCCAGTACGTCCAGCCGGTCACGAAGCCGGCGAAGGGGCCGAGGAACTCCCGGGCGTACTCGGCGAAGCTGCCGGCGACCGGGCGGTAGGTGAGCAGCTCGCCGAGAGCCCGCATGATCACGAAGATCACCACGCCGGCCACGGCGTAGGAGAGGATCAGGCTCGGTCCGGACTTGGAGATCGCGGTGCCGGCGCCGAGGAAGAGCCCGGTGCCGATGGCGCCGCCGATGGCGATCATCTGGATCTGGCGACTGCCCAGACCCCGCTCGTAGCCCTCCTCGTCCGGTTTGGAGTCGACGACCTCGTCGTAGATCTGTTCGGCCATGGTGCACCGTCCTGGGTGGGTCTCGTGGGGTGGAGCAGTCGTACCACGCAGGTTCCGGATAGCGGTGTTCATCTGAGCGATATTTGAGCATGTCGTCATATGATTCCGCCCGTTTTGAGCGGAAAAGCCGTGACCCCCCGTCCAGCATGCGGACGGGGGGTCACGGCGGCCCGGCGGCGGGGCGGGATCAGTCCGCGATCGCCTCCAGCAGCGACTCCTGCAGCGCCCCCAGCCACAGGTAGGCCATCACCAGCGGCTTGCGCTCGTCGCTGTCCGGCAGGTCGTACAGGCCCTGCTCGTCCTCCTCCTCGACCTCCAGCCGCACCCCCAGGGTGAGCCGCAGGTCGTTGAGCGCGCCCAGCCAGCGCAGGCAGTCGGCGGCGGCCAGCTTGAGCACGCCGCCCTCGCCGCCGAGACCGTCCAGCGCGCGGACCACCTGCAGCGCGTCCTCGCGCTTGCGGGCCCGCAGGTCCAGCTCGGTGTAGCGGCGGAACTCCCGGGCGGCTTCCCTGGCCTCGGCGTCGTCCGGCTTCTCCGGGTCGCCGTAGGCGTCGGGGAAGAGCCGGGCCAGCGCCGGGTCGGCGGGGGCCTCGGTCGGCCCGTCGGCGAACAGCGCGGCGAGCGGGTCGTCGGAGTCCCCGCCCGGGCCCGGTCCGATCAGCTCCAGCATCTGCACCTCCAGCGAGCGCAGGATGGAGGCCTCCAGCTCGTCCAGCGCGATCGCCGCGCTCCCGCCGCCGGCACTCTCGAACAACCCAGCCATCTGTATCGGTCAGCCCGTCTTCGTCGTCTTCGGTGGGGTGCGGGGACGCGGTCCGCGGGTCAGTCGTGCTGCAGCGTGGCCCACAGTCCGTAGCCGTGCATGGCCTGCACGTCGCGCTCCATCTCCTCGCGGGACCCGCTGGAGACCACCGCCCGGCCCTTGCTGTGCACCTCCATCATCAGCTTCCGGGCCTTGTCCTTCGGGTAGCCGAAGTAGGCCTGGAACACGTACTGGACGTAGCTCATCAGGTTGACCGGGTCGTTGTGCACGATGGTCACCCAGGGCGTGTCCGGCTCCGCCACCGGCAGGCCTTCGACCTCCGGGCGCTCGATCTCCACGGGCGCGACACTCACCGCTGGGTCCTCCTCGCCGTTCTTCCCGCACATACCCCTTCAGCCCCCATGCTGCCATCCGGGGAACCTCCGGGCGATTCCGGCCCGGCGTCCGCGAAGACCCCCGACGAGAAATCGTCAATCTGACGCTAAGTGGTAGTAGCATCATCCCCATGGACGCCACTTCAGTGCGCGCGGCCGGTTCGACCGCGCTCCTCACCGACCGCTACGAGCTCACCATGTTGCAGGCCGCCCTGCGCAGCGGAGCCGCGCACCGCCGCTCCGTCTTCGAGGTGTTCACCCGCCGCCTGCCGGCCGGCCGCCGCTACGGCGTGATGGCCGGCACCGGGCGGGTGCTCGACGCCGTCGAGAACTTCCGCTTCACCAGCGCGCAGCTCGACTGGCTGGCCGGCCAGGGCGTGGTCGAGGAGGACACCCTGCGCTTCCTGGCCGACTACCGGTTCACCGGCGACATCCACGGCTACCCGGAGGGCGAGGTCTACTTCCCCGGTTCGCCGCTGCTCACCGTCGAGGGCAGCTTCGCCGAGGCGGTGATCCTGGAGACGGTGATCCTCTCGATCCTCAACCACGACTCGGCGATCGCGGCCGCCGCCGCCCGGATGACCGCGGCCGCCGGCGGCCGCCCGTGCATCGAGATGGGCGCCCGGCGCGCCCACGAGCAGGCCGCCGTGGCCGCCGCCCGCGCCGCGTACGTGGCCGGCTTCGCGGCCACCTCCGACCTGGAGGCCGGCTTCACCTACGACATCCCGACCACCGGCACCGCCGCCCACGCCTTCACCCTGGTGCACGACGACGAGCGGGGCGCGTTCCGGGCGCAGATCGCCTCGATGGGCCGGGGCACCACCCTGCTGGTCGACACCTTCGACCTGCGCGAGGCCGTGCGCACCGCCGTCGAGGTGGCCGGCCCCGAGCTCGGCGCGGTGCGGATCGACTCCGGCGACCTCACCCTGCTGGCCCACCGGGTCCGCCGTCAGCTGGACGAGCTCGGCGCCGAGAAGACCCGGATCATCGTCACCTCCGACCTGGACGAGTACGCGATCGCCGCGCTGGCCGCCGCCCCGGTCGACGGCTACGGCGTCGGCACCAGCCTGGTCACCGGCAGCGGCCACCCGACCTGCGCGATGGTCTACAAGCTGGTCGCCCGCGCCCAGGTGCCGGACGGACCGCTGCTGCCGGTCGCCAAGCGCTCGGCGGGCGCCAAGAGCAGTGTCGGCGGCCGCAAGTGGGCGGCCCGCCGCCCCGACCAGGACGGCGTCGCCGAGGCCGAGGTGGTCGGCACCGGGCCGATCCCGGCCGAGCTGGAACCGCACCTCCTTCAGGTACCGCTGGTGCGGGCCGGCGAGGTGGTCGGCCGGGAGCCGCTCGGCGCGGCGCGCGAGCGGCTCGTCCGGGCCCTGGCCGGGCTGCCGCTGTCGGCGACCCAGTTGTCCAAGGGCGACCCGGTGCTGCCGACCGAACTGATCGTCTGACCGCCGGTCGGCGCGGGCCGCACGACCGGCGGCGGAGGGCCCGGGCGCTCCCCGGGCCTTCCGCCACCGGGTGCCACTGCCTACAGTCGACCGTAGAGTTCCACCGGAAGCGCGGAGAACCAGCGCACCGCCCCCACCACACCACCGAGGATGCAAGCCATGCACCGGGCACTGATCGTCGTCGACGTGCAGAACGACTTCTGCGAGGGCGGCAGCCTGGCCGTCGCCGGCGGGGCCGAGGTGGCCGCCGCGATCACCGACCTGATCGCCGAGTCCCCCGCCGGCTACCAGCACGTCCTCGCGACCCGCGACAACCACATCGATCCGGGCGACCACTTCTCCGACCACCCGGACTACGTCAACAGCTGGCCGGTGCACTGCGTGGCGGGCACCGAGGGCGTCGGCTTCCACCCCAACTTCGCGCCCTCCGTCACCTCCGGCGCGATCGAGGCGGTCTTCGACAAGGGCGCCTACGCGGCGGCGTACAGCGGATTCGAGGGCGTCGACGAGAACAACCGCGGCCCGATCGAGTGGCTGCGCGAGCGTCAGGTCAGCGAGGTCGACGTGGTCGGGCTCGCCACCGACCACTGCGTCAAGGCCACCGCGCTGGACGCGGTCCGGGCGGGCTTCGCGACCCGGATCCTGCTCGACCTCACGGCCGGCGTGTCGCCGCGGACCACCGCCGCCGCGCTGGAGGAGCTGCGGGCGGCCGGCGTCGAACTGGTCGGGACGCCGACGGTTCGGGGCTGAGCCCCGGGGCGGCGCCGGCTCACCGCTCGGTGACCAGCAGCTCCACCACGTCGGTGCCGCCCTGGCGGAAGGCCTCGCGCAGCTCGGCGCCGACGGCCTCCGGCTCGTCGGCCAGCCGCGCACCGGAGAGGTAGACCACCCGGACCCCGAGGTACTCCATCCGGTGCTGGCCGGCGCGCACCCAGGCGGCCTCCCCCTCGCTGACGCAGCGCAGCTCGGAGTCGACCTCCACCGCCACCCCCGACCGCGGCCAGTAGAGGTCCGGGACGGCGATGTAGGTGCCGCCGCGCATCCGCAGCTCGGGACCGGTCAGCGGGGCGGGCAGCAGCCACTCGTCCAGCAGGGCGCCGACCCGTTCCAGCACCGCCTCCCGCTCGGCGGCCAGCAGCTCGTCCAGCGCGGCCCGCACCCGCAGGTCGGCGGCCAGCCCGGACTCGGTCAGCTCGGCGACCAACTCCCGGACGGTGCAGCGGATGCCGGGGCGCGCCACGGCCTCCCGCAGCACCGCGCGGACCGGCAGCGCGACGCCCTCGCCGAACGCCGGCGCGGCGCCGTCCGCCGTCCACTCGCGCAGCGCGTCGGCGACCGCCCGGGCGACCGGCGCGCAGGCCAGGCCGTGCACCGAGCTGGCGACCAACTCCCGCTCGGTGCGCCGGATCCGCACCCCGCCGGCGTCCTTCAGGCGGCGCTGGCGGGGCACCAGGACGTCCACCCCGGTGACGGCGGGCAGCCGGGGCACGGCGGCGAAGCCGTAGAGCGCCAGCGCGGCCGTCCCGGTGATCACCGCCCCCTCCCGGCGGCCCTCCTCGCGCCCGTTCTGCGCGGCGTAGAGCAGGGCCGCCCACATCCGCTGCTCCGGGGTCGGCTCGGCGGACTGCAGGAGGTAGACCCTGGGCAGCAGCCGCTGCCACGGGCCGCCGCGGCGGCAGTGCTCGGTGACCACCCGGGCCGGCACGCCCCGGGCGCGCAGCTGGCTGGCGGTGATGACGTTCTGCTGACGCTTCGCCAGTTCCTCCAGGGAGGGCGGCGGCGAGGGGATCCGGTAGCTCATGCCGACACCATCCCCAACCGCCCGCACCGACCATCGGCCACCTGACGCACTGTTACCCAACCGTCGCGAAACCGGGACCAGCCCGCACTAAAGTCCTCATACCCTCACTCATTCGGCGTAATAGGCGTTCATATACTTGTCATCATTGATCGATGCCGATCGACCACCAGGGTGTCTGACCGTGCGTGACCAAGGGCATACGATGAAGCGCGTCCGGACGTCACTCCCACTCCCCGGATTGCCTACTCTTGGTGCATGTCACGTGACGAGACCGCCGGCCTCCGCGCGGCCCAGCTCCGCCTTGGCCGCCTGCCCGGATACGTCCGCCGGCCGGACCCGGCCCGCCGCAGCGGCGAACAGGGCCATACGTACAAAAAGGGCTGGGAGGTTCGCTTCACCGCCCGCAGCGAGGCGGAGATAGCCGAGATCCGCGACCTGGTGGTCGCCGCCGGATTCGCCCCGGCCAGGCCCTTCTTCAAGGGCCACCAGCTGATCCAGCCCGTCTACGGGATGGCCGCCGTCCAGGCCTACCTGGCCGCGAGACAGGCGGCCGAGGACCAGGCCGCCCGCATCGCGGTCGGCCGCGAACGACGGACCGACGACCCCACCGGGCCGGACCCGGCCGCCAGCGCGAGCGCCGCCGGAGCCGCCGCGGCGGCGGCCGAACTGGCCCGGCGGCGGGCCGTCGAGGCGTTTCCCGCCCAGCTCGGACGGGCCGCCGCGGCGGACGGCCGGATCACCACGTCCGAGGCCGGGCGCACCGGCTGACGTTCGCTCGGACGAGCGACCCGCGTCACGCGCCCGCGCGCCGGGCGCCGGAGCGCCACCGACACGGACAGGGCGGCCGGAGGGGGCCGGACCGCCCGCCCCGCCGCCTCGACCGCACCGCTTCGACCCGATCCCGGTCCCGGTCCACCCGTCCCCACCGTCTCCGCCCAGCACCGCACAGCTCTGCACAGCACCGCACAGCCCCGCCCAGTACGCACAGCCCCACAGGGCTGCACCGGGGACTCCGTCAGGCCCCATCCGGCCCCACGCGACCCCTCCCGGCCGGCCGGCTCCCACCCGGCACCGCCCCCCGGCGGCGCGAGCGCACCACCCCTTCGCCGACCCGCCCCGGGGACCGTCCGAACACCTGCCCAGGCCCGCCACGCGCGCGACCGGTTGCGCGCGTGCGGCTTCACGCCGATGGCGTGGACGTGAGCCGCCGAACCGCCTACGGTGGCTCATCAACCGCCCCGCGACTCCCTCGCCCCACCCCGCTGACCGGCCACGACGCACTCAGATCCGCGCCTGCCGCACCACTGCGCCCCACTCCACCACCGGCCCCGCACCACCTTGCCGTCCGCTCGCCCGCATCCGGCCACCGCCGGAACCGGCCGAGCGGCGGTGCGTTCCGGGCATTCAATCCGATTGGTCACCCAGCGCACCGAGCGCCTACCGTAGAGTGAGCACAGATGATCGACCGTCAGAAGCCCATCTCACTTGCCGAGAAGCCGAGATGACCAACCGTCATGACAGCACCGCCGAGCCTCCCCCGGGGCTCGACGAACCGCCTGCCGTACCGCTGGAGTTCGCGGCCTTCTGCGAGCTGCACCGACCGCGGTACCTCAGCTACGCCCGGGTATGGCTGCCGGACCAGACCGAGGCGGCCGGCGCGGTCCAACAGGCCTTCGCCGAAATCGCCGTCCACTGGCGGGAGTTACTGGGCAGCTCCAACCCCACGGCGCACGCCTGGCAGATCCTGCGCGGCACGGTCGGCGAGCACACCCGCCGGCCCGGACCCGACCACCCGGCCGCCGACGACGACCTGGCGATCCTGCACTACGTGGTCGGCCTCGCCGCACCCGAGATCGCCGATGTCATCGGCACCGACACCGCCAGCGTGGCCGGCCGACTCCGCCGCACCATGCTGCGTGAGGCCTCCGGCTGGTGACCCCGGCCGAGCCCTCGCGCCGGGCCGCCGCGCCGCGTACCGGCGCCCGGACCCGCGACCGGTGGATCAGACCCGCTCGCCCGTCACGTCGTAGAGGTGGTGGACCGGGTCGTGGACCAGGTAGCGGGCGAACGACTCCACCGTGAAGCGCGCGCCGTCGCTGCGGTTGCCGGTGCGCCGCCACTGCTCGTCCGTGACCCGCTCGAAGGCGTCCGCCAGGATCCGCGCCGCCGCGGCCAGATCCGCCGCGACGGCGTCCGGCCGCTGCTCCCCGTAGCGTTCGGCGACGGCCGTCTCGTCCTGGTCCCAGTTCGGGAAGTCCGGGCCCTCCCGGTCGAGCATGAGGTTCAGCCGGACGTGGAACAGTCGGAAGACGTCCCGCACGTGGCAGGCGTACTCCAGGCCCGACCAGGTCTCCGGGCGGGGCCGCCGGCGCAGCGCCTCACCGTCACCGGCCAGGACCGCCACCCAGGCCTCCGCGTTGGCCCGGATCAGCCCGGGGACGGCCTCGCGGGCCACGGCCCCGGAGTCCAGGCCGCAGTCCGGGCAGGCCCGCTCCAGGACCCAGGTCCAGTCCTTGGTGTCCGGGACGACGGCGTCGGGGGTGCCGACGGTTCCGGGGGCGGCGGCCGGAGCCTTCGGGGCGGGGGCGTTCTCAGGGCTGGTCATGCGTCCAGGATGGCCGCGGGGAACGGCCCGCCACCAGCGGCCCGACCGCCAGCGACCGCCGACATCCTGCCAGCGCCGCACGGCCGCGCCGCCCCGCTCAGCCGTCCCGCCCGGCTCAGCCGTTCCGCCCGGCCTCGTCCCGCTCGTACGCCTCCCGCGCCTCCAGCAGGCCGGCCAGGTTCCGGCGGCTCCAGTCGCAGAGCGCGTCCATCGGCTCCAGCAGCGTGCGGCCGAGCGGCGTCAGCGCGTACTCCACCCGGGGCGGGTTCTCGTCGTACTCGGTGCGGCTCACCGCGCCGTCCTGCTCCATCGCGCGCAAGGACTCGGCCAGCACCTTCGAGGTGATGCCGACCAGCGGCACCCGCAGCTCGGAGAAGCGGCGCGGGCCGCCCTCCAGACAGCGCATGATCCTCCAGGACCACTTCCGGCCGCCCAGCACCGGGATCGTCGGCACCGGGCAGTCCGGGTCGAAGAAGTCCGGGGACAGCGGTTCGAGTACGGGCCGGGTCATGCCCCGAAGGTAGCCGACGCGGCGTCCGGCCGGCCCCGCGCCGGTACCGTTGAAGTAACCGGCACCCCCCCGGTCTACCGTCCCGGCAACGGCGGGCGACAGCGCCCCCGGCGAGCGGACGGAGACCGCCATGAGCAGCACCGGCGAGCAGGTCGGAACAGACGTCGTCGTGTTCGGCGCGGGCGGGCAGGTCGGGCGCGCCGTGGTCGCCGAGGCCCGGCGGCGCGGGCTGACCGTCACCGCCGCCGTGCGCGACCCCGAGCGCCACCGCGACCTCGCGGACACCGGCGCCGCCCTGGTCCGCTGCGACGTCACCGACGAGGCCGCCGTCGCCGCCTCGGCCCTCGGGCACACCGCCGCCGTCAGCACCGTGTACACCCCCGACGTGCCCTCCGTCCGGTTCTACCGGGCCGCCACCGACGCCCTGGTGGCCGGCCTCGCCACGGCCGGGGTCCACCGCCTGGTCCACGTGGGAGTCGCCACCACGCTGGAGACCGCGCCCGGCACCGCCGTCCACGACGACCCCGCGTTCCCCGAGGCCTACCGCGCCTTCTCGCTCGGCCACTCCGGCGCACTGGACCGGCTGCGGGCGTCCGCCCCCGCGCTGGACTGGGTCGTCGTCACCCCGCCCCTCGACCTCGACCGCACCGCGCCCGGTACCGGCCGCTACCGGGTCGGCGGCCCGCGGGTCCTCGGCGAGCGGATCGCCCAGGCCGACCTCGCGGTGGCCGTCGTCGACGAGGCCGCCGCACCGGCGCACCACCGTGAGCAGATCGCCGTCGCGGCGTAGCCGGGGCCGCACGACGGGGTGGCGTCGCGACCGGGTGGCGGGGCGGCCGGGCGTCGGGGCGGCGGGGCGTCGCGCGGCGAAACCCCCTGGTCGGGCGGGGGTTCCCGGGTCCATGCTGGGCACCATGCTCATCCGCGAAGCCACCCCCGCCGACTGGCCGGCCATCTGGGCCTTCCTCCGCGAGATCGTCGCCGCCGGCGAGACCTACAGCTGGGACCGCGACACCACCGAGGACCGGGCCCGCGCGCTCTGGTGCAAACCCGCCCCCGGCCGCACCTTCGTCGCCGTCGACGAGGACGGCACCGTCCTGGGCACCGCCGAGAGCCACCCCAACCAGGCCGGCGGCGGCGCCCACGTCGCCAACGCGGGCTTCATGGTCGACCCCCGCCACTCCGGCCGGGGCGTCGCCCGCGCCCTCGGCGCCCACGTCCTCGACCAGGCCCGCGCCGACGGCTACCGCGCGATGCAGTTCAACGCCGTCGTGGAGACCAACACCCGGGCGGTGGCCCTCTGGGAGTCCCTGGGCTTCGAGATCCTCACCACCGTCCCCGAAGCCTTCCACCACCCCCGGAAGGGCTACGTCGGCCTGCACATCATGCACCGCCGGCTCTGAGGACGGCGCCCGCGCACACCCGGCTCACCACTGCGGCGGGTACGGATAGGGGCTCGCCGCGACGGCCCGCCGCCGCTTCCGCGCCCGCGCCGCCAACCCCGCCGCCACCCCGGCGACCACCAGCACCAGCAGCCCCCCGGCCCCGAGCAGCGTGTACGTGACCCCCGCGTTCCCGCCCGCCCCCGCCACCGGCGCCGCCACCGGCGCCGCCATCGGCGGCCCGGAGGCACCGTCGCCGGGCACCGCCCCGGAATCCGGCGGAGCCCCCTGCGACTCCGCCCGCCCGAGCAACGGATTGGCCCTGGGCCCGCCGTCCACCGCGGGATTCGCCTCCAGCGCCCTGGCCGGATCGACGATCCCGTACCCGTAATGCGCGTTCGGCACCGCCGAGCCGTCCCCCGGCGCCGTCGCACTCTTGATCATCCGATTGATGACCTGCCCCGCCGAGAGCCCGGGATACTTCGACCTGATCAGCGCGGCGGTGGCCGAGACGTAGGCGGTGGCGTCGGAGGTGCCGTTGCCGATGCCATAGCTCGACGCGGACTTGGCCGTGGCCTGATAGACCTCGACCCCCGGCGCGGCCAGGGTGACCTCGGGCCCTGAGGTGGACCTCTCCCAGACCCGTCCTCCGTCGTCGACGGCTCCGACCGCGACGACCCCGGGAAACGCGGCCGGGTACGAGACTGCCTTCAGATCCCCTCCGGTATTCCCGGCGGCGGCTACCAGCAGGACGTCCTTGGAAGCGGCATAGCCGATGGCCTCGCGCACCTCGGAGTCGAATCGGGACGCTCCGCCGATGGACATATTGACCACCTTCGCGCCGTGGTCCACCGCGAACCGAACGGCCGACGCAAGGCTGTTCTGTTGAAGCCCTGTCGCTTCGCCGTTCGCCGTCAGTCTGACGGGGAGGACTTTCGCCTTGGGCGCCAGCCCCATGATTCCGTCCTGGGCGCCGTGCCCGTGCCCCACGATCAGACTCGCCATCGACGTTCCATGGCCGTCGCTGTCGACACGCCCGTCCGAGTTCGCCCCGGAGAAGTCGGCGCCGGGGAGGACCTGCCCTGCCAAGTCCTGGTGTTCCTGGCTGACTCCACTGTCCAGCAGCCCGACAATCACGCCTTCGCCCTGGCTGACTGGCCAGACCTTCTTCTCGGCTTCGAAGGTCTTCAGAGCCCACTGCTTGTCGCGGATCTGATCTGCCGCTGCCGGCGTGGCGCAGGTGGCCCAGAGCAAGCCCCCAGCGGCGATAGCCGCTGCACTGCGCGCCAGTCGGTTGCTCGTCAAATCTGGTCACTCCACTCAGCGATGTGCCCCGCAGATCACCGATCTGCGGGACACCGGATCAGATCAACCCGCCCTCCCCGAGGACAGGCTCATTCCACCACGTTCGGATTGGTCGGTTTGTCCGACGCCCAGGTCTCCTCGTCCTCCACCAGATAGTCCGGGCGCTTGGAGCTCTTCTCCTCGTTCTTCTTGCGCTGCCTGGCCTCGCCGACCGGCACTCCCGGTGCCACGCCGCTCGTACCTCCGACCCCCAGGTCGGCCTTCGCCCGGGCTCGGGCGCCCAGGCCCGAGCCGCCCTCGGTGAATGCGTACCTACCGCCCCCGCCGGTGCTGGAACGGCCGCCCTCACCGATGACACCGCCGGTACGCCCCGGTGTCCTGCTGCCGCCCGTGGTCGCACCTGCGCCACGGCCACCGGCTCCGCTCCCGCTCCCGCTCCCGAACACCCCACCGGCGCCGACGGCTCGACCGCTACGGTTCACAGACTTCTCAGCGGCGCTCGGCCGGCCCATCGGGTCCTTACCCAAGCCGGCACCGTTGCCCTGGGCGCTTCCGGAGGCACTCTTCGCACCCGCGGTCGTCCCGCCCGGGTCGACGGACGGCCCGCCTCCGGGGACGGCCCCGGTGGGCCTCGGAAGCCTTCCTGGCCCGCTACCCGGATTGCCACCGGACGACTGTGTTCCGGCTGTCACGACGTTGTTGCTGGTGGCGTTGTTGGGAGCGTTCACCACCGCGGCATCGATACCCACTCCCGGGCCGTAGTTCGTCGTTCCGGGGGGCTTGGGAAGCGTCTGCGCGGTACCGCCCTTGATCCCCGCATCGGTGGGCGCGGGAGGAGCGGCCGAGACGGGGCGCTTGACCGGGGGCGGCTCGGACGTCCTCCGAGGCTGGGCCTGCTGCTCCCCGACCTGGGTCGGAGTCATCGTGGGACCGCCGAGGCCGGTGCCCGCCATCATCGCGCTGGCGACGGCTGCCGAGCCGCTCGAATCGTCCTGAGGACCGATGTCGCGATTGTCACCCAGCTTTCCGAGCGGCTGGTAAGGCGGTGGTGGCTTCAGCATCGGGGTGGCGACGCGGTAGTGCATGGCGAGGGTCTGCATCACCGCGGCGGCTTCGAGTTTGCGCTGTTCGGCGATGGCCGTCCTGCTGTCCTCGTCGTCGTCGCCGAAGAGGGACGAGACGGTGTCGCCGATGCCGTCCTTGACCTGGTCCCAGCCGCTGGGTTCCTCGGGCATGTCGTGCTTGGCCTTGGCGATGGCCTCGGACATCGCCTTGAGGGTGTTGGCGGCGTCGTTGGCGTAGGAGGCCGCGTTGTTGATGGTGGCGGCGAGGTTGAGCATGCGGGTGTGGAAGGCGTCGCTGGTGGTGCCTTCCCAGCTGACGGCGGCCTCGGTGCTGGCCCGGGTGAGGGTGGCGCGGATGGCTTTGAGGGTGTCGGCGGCGCGGCGCCAGGGGTCGCCGGCGGCCATCACCTCTCCGGGGTTGAGGGCCTGGGCCATCTTCCGGAGTTCGGCGTGGCTGTAGTCGTTGAAGTTGGTGTACGTCATCGGCGGCCGCCTCCGTTCCCGCGGGGCTGTGCCCGGTCGGCGCTCATCGTTCGGACTTCCCGCCGTCGTGCCGGGGCGGCGCCACCGTGCGGGTGTAGGCGGCGGTGCTGGTGGCGGACGGTGCCGCCACCGACCAGCCGTCGTCGCCGAGTTTCAGCTTGCCGGCGGTGCGGTGTTCCTGCTCCTGGTAGTTGGTGGCGGTGAGTTCGGCCTTCTTCTGGGCCTCGTCGACGGCCTCCTGGAGCTGGTTGAGCACGTCGCGCAGGCCGTCGCGCATCGTCTGGTACCGGCCGTGCAGTTCGGTGGCCTCGGCGAAGGTGCCGAAGGAGGTCTTGCCGACGGCGCTCTGTCCGTGGGTGCGGGTGCCGTCGGCATGGCGTTCGAACTCGGCCAGCAGGAGCCGCACCTGGGCGGCGAAGGCCCGTAGTTGCTCGACTTCGACGCGGTAGCCGCCGCCGGCCCCGCCCGTCGATCCGGTCCCCGTTGACACGTCCGGCGCCTCCCCCGTGCGTCCGCCCCGCGCTGTCGTGCACAGCTCCGGGAGACACATGTCTAACACATGGGCGGGGCAAGCTGAACGGTGCTCGCGGCGAAGCGGCCGACGTCCTGGCGGACCGTCAGTTCACGGATGTTCCACGCTGTCGAGCCGTGAGGGCGCGGCGGCAGAGCGAGTCGGCGCGGCGGGTGGTCTCGGGCAGCCGGTAGTGCGGGGCGAGGGCCAGGGTGGTGGCGACCGCCTCGGACAGGCCGATCCGGTGGCCGACGGAGACGAACACCGGTTTGACGCCGGCTCTGGTCCGGACGGCGCGGCCGACCTCCTCCCCGGTGGCCGGGTCGGTGAGCGGGGTCCAGGCGCCGCGGGCGGCCCCGGGCTCGTGGTGGTCGAAGACGAACGGGGTCTTGGCGACGCCGAGTGTGCGCAGGCCGGTGAGCACGCCGAGGTGGCTGGCCAGGCCGAGGCGGCGCGGGTGGGCGAGGCCGTAGCCGTCGCAGACCACGGTGCCGGGGGTGCGGCGGAGGGCGGCCAGGGCGTCCAGCACGGCCGGGAGTTCACGGAAGGCGAGCAGGCCGGGTACGTAGGGGAAGGCGATCCGGCCGACGGCGGTCGACTCGTCGACGACGGCCAGGGTGGCGCGGTCCAGGACCACGGCGGCGGCGACCACGAGGTCCCGTTCGTCGTCGTAGGCGACGTCCACACCGGCGATCAGCGTGTCGTCGGCCTCGGTGCCGGCCCCCGGGCCGGGGCCGTACGGCTGGACGAGCGGTCGCAGCCGTTCCTGTTCGGCGAGCGCCTCGGCCTCGGTGGCGGGCCAGTCGGCGGGGATGGGCACGGAGGGTCTCCCCCTGGGGCGTCGGGTGTCAAGGAATGTGTCCCGGTCACCGTACCGAGTGGGGCGGACGACCCCGCAGTGAGCCTGTGCGCCCCCCGTGCCCCGGATCCGGCGGCTTAGGCTGCACTTACCGAACTGCCGTACTGGGTAGGAGTTGTGGAGAGGCTTCCAGCACCGGCACCGCTCCACCCCGCTTCCCGCCCGTTCCCCCGACGTGCGAAGGACCGATCGCCATGCCGCGCCCGACCCCCGCTCAGTTCTGCCTCGGCACCTGCACCGTCGTCGCCGCCGCCGTGGCGCTGCTGGCCGTCTCGGGCGCCACGGGCGTCCTGGAGATCGCCGTGCTGGTGGGCTTCGCACTCGCCCTCGGGACGCTGGTGACGCTGCTGTCGCTGTCCACCGCCGCGCAGCGCCGCACCACCGCCACGGCCGGCGCGACCGCCACGCCCGGCGCGGCACCCCTCCAAGCCGATGCTCCGGCCCCGGCCGGGCACGCGTACGCCCGGCAGCGCTGAGGCGGCACCACCGGGCGGTCCGGACGCGCGGGCGGGATCAGACCGTGGAGACCACCACGGTCTTCGCGGCCTTGTCGTGGAGGCACTGGCGGTACGGCTTGTCGAAGACGCCGAACAGCCCGTCGATCAGCCACCAGAGCGCCGCGCAGCAGATGACCGCAGGGAGGATGAAGACGGCGGCCCTGGTCCAGGCGGCGGCCGGGGGCGGCGTGCTGCCGTCGATCAGCATCGCGACCCTGATCTTCATGGCCTTCTTGCCGAGGGTCTGGCCGTCCCGGCTGAGCATCACGCCGTCGTAGATCAGGTAGAGGCCGCAGGCCAGCCAGAACGCGCCGGCCTCGCCCGAGCGGTCGCTGAGCGTGGCGAAGGGCAGCACCAGGATGATCGCCACGATCTGCACCAGGACGTAGTCGATCACCTGCGCGAGGATCCGGTTCGGCCAGGTGCCGAGCGGCGGCATCCCAGGCACGGGCCCGGCGCCGGGCGTGCCGTGCCCCGCGGGCCCGTACCCGGGCGGCGGCTGGTCGGACGGCGGCCCGCCGTACGGGTCCTGCCCGTACGGCGGTTGCCCGTACGGCGAACCGCCGGGGGTGCCCCCGTAGTCGCCCCCGTACGCGCCGGGCCGGTCGCCGTAGGGACTGCCGGGCGGCGGGGTCGAGGACGGCGGCGGGTTTCCGGACGGGTCCGACGGCGCACCTTCCGGCGTGCCGCCACCCGGGGACGGGGGCTGCTTGTCGAAGGAGGGCTGACCGCCCCCCTCCGGCTCGGAGCCTGAGGGGTTCTGGGTGCTCATTCACCGAGTAGAACATTGCAGATTGGCTAAGTTTCGGATATTTAGTCCGTTTCGCCCGGCAACCTCCGGCGGACCGCAGTCAGCCCCGGACCACCCGGGTGCCCGCCATCCGGTCGTGCCACCCGCGCCGGGCGGGGCGGTCGAACAGCGGCCAGACCAGGCCGAGCAGCAGCACCGCCGAGGCGTTCCGGGCCAGCCAGCGGGCCAGCGACCGGGCGAGGCTCAGCCGGCCGCGGGCGGCCGACGGGGCCGCGTCGACCACCCGGATCCGGACCAGGCGCTTGCCGAAGGTCTGCCCGGTGCGGGCGGTCGGCAGGACTTCGTAGAGCACCCCGACGAAGGCGAGGACGGCGAACAGGACGGCCACCTTGCCCAGCACCACCCCGTCCACCAGCCAGACGTCCACCTGGCGGCGGGTCAGCGCGCTGGCCATCCTGGCCTGGTCGAGCTTCTGCTGGACGTGGGACACCACGGAGTTGCCGAGCGGGATGGCGGTCGCGGTGGCGACCACGGCGAGGACGGCGGTGTCCACCAGCCGGGCGGCCAGCCGGCGTCCGAGCCCTGCGGGCAGCGGGGCGGGGGGGCGACGGCGAGCCGGCCGGGGCGCGGCGGCCCCGGCCTTCGCCCGGTCGGCGAGCGCGCCCGGAGCGGGGGCTCCGACCGGCCCCGCGACCGGGGCGGCGGACGAGGTGGTGAGGGTGCGGGGGACCGTGACGGCGGGCACCACCGCGACGGCCGACTCGGCCGCGGCTTCCGGCTCCGACCCCGGCACCGGCTCGGGCTCGGGCTCCGGCTGCGACTCCGACACCGGCTCCGGCTCCGGCTCCGAGGCAGGCGCAGGCACCGACGCGGGCACCGGCACCGCCCCGGGGGCACGCCCGGCCACCGGCGCGGCACCGGGTTCCGCCCGCTCGCCGGATGCCACGCCGGACGGCCGCGCCGCGCCCACCGCCCGATCCTCCGCCGGCCCGTCCGCGCCGGAGGCGGGCTCCGCCCCCGGCAGCACGCCCCAGGAGACCCAGCGCGGTGCACCGCCGGTCTCCATCAGGCCACGCTGCGCCCGTGGGTCGACCTGCCAGCCGACGGCCCCCGGCTCGCCCGCACGCTGCTCCTCGACCTCCTCGGCCTCCTCGACGGCGCCGCCGCGGATCTCCCCGGCGCGCGCCGCCTCCTCACCGGCGACCGGTTGCGCCACCGCCGGACGCAGCGCCGCATGGGCCGCCAGATGCGGCCCGACGCTGAACGACGCCCCACCCGCCGTCTGGTCCAGATACACCGGCCCGGTCTCCCCGGACACCCCGGCGATCGCCGGCACCGCGGGCGAGGGCACCGCACGCGAAGGCGCGACGGACGAAGGTGCGACCGACGAAGGCGCGACGGACGGAGGTGCAGCGGAAGACGGCGCCGCGGACGACGGCGGACGGGCCTCCGGCGACGCCGGCGGCGGCACGAAGCGCGCCCCCGCCCCGGGCCCGGCCCCCGCACCGCCCCCCGCGCCACCCGCCACGCCGCCGCGGCGGGCCGCGAACCGGGGCGGCTGCAGCACCTCGCCCGCGGCCGGGGCCGGGCGGCTGGTGCCCGGCACCCACGCGGTCCCGCCCCAGTAGCGGACGAAGCCGGGCACCGAGGGGTCGGGGTAGTACCCCGGGGTGGGGCCGACGGCCGTCTCCGCGCCGCCGGCGAAGGGCCGGTCCGTCATGGGGTCTTCTTTCTGGCAGGGCCGTTGCGGCGCACCCGGCGGGCGGACCACGCGACGGCGACTCGGGCGGCGGAGGTCGCTTCGCCCGTCGGCGCGCGCGAGGACGCCGCCTCATTGGCGGACAGTCGCGGGGCAGTCACAAAGGGTAGTACCTCGGCGGCGCGAAGGTGGCAAGTTGCGCGATCGCCGGACAGGCCGGGTCCGCCCGGGATAAGGAGGACGGCGCGCGTCAGCGGACCCGCGCCCGCTCCCCCCACGGTCTCCACGGCCCGCCCACGCCCGCGGGAACTCCGCCAAGAAATCTCGGAAACATGTGTAAGAGCGCCCGCGACCCGCGCTCTCCAAGGTCACAGGGCCCGGAACCGGGCACGAACCGGAGTCAGAGAGGAACCCGATCATGGAGCGCGCGACGAGCGTGGTCGAGCACGAGCTGGAACTGAACCTGGTGCTCTCCCCCGAGCACAGCGTCCCCGTCCCGGCCCGGCTGTCCTACGGCAGCCACGACCCCTACGCGGTGCACATCACCTTCCACCTGGACACCGGCTCGCCGGTCACCTGGGTGTTCGCCCGCGAGCTGCTGGTGGAGGGCACCTTCCGGCCGTGCGGCCAGGGGGACGTGCGGATCTGGCCGACCCGCTCGGGCCGGCGCAGCGTGCTCTGCATGGCCCTGAGTTCGCCCGCCGGGGATGCCCTGCTGGAGGCCCCGCTGCCGGTGGTGGCCGCCTGGCTGGAGCGGGCGCACCGGCTGGTGCCGCCGGGCAGCGAACTGGCCGCGCTGGACATGGACGGGTCGCTCGCCGAGCTGCTCGCGTGAGCGACCGCGCCGCACGGCGCCGCCCCACCCCGGCCGCCCCGGCACCGGGCACTCCCGGGCGGGACAGCCCAGGACGCGGAACCCCAGGACGCGGAACCCCAGGACGCGGAACCCCCGGACGCGGAACCCCCGGACGCGGGACCCCCGCCCACGGCGGCTCCGGGCGGAGCGCCCCCGGGCCGGTGGGCCCGGGAGTCCCCGGCGACTCAGCGGGCCGCGGGGGCCTGCTGACGGTCGTGCGCGGGGCCCGGACGGCCGCCGCCGCTGCGCTGCCCGGGCAGCGGGACGAGCGGGGCGCCGGCGGCCCGCCGCCGCGCCCTTATCCGTAGCACCGCGGCCAGCAGGAAGCAGATCCCGACGAGCGGGTAGACCGAGGCCGGGATCTGGCTGACCGCCGACAGGTGCAGGTCGAGGTCGCCGTGGTGCGGTACGACCCACATCCCGAACGAGAAGAAGGCGATCAGCGTCGCCCCGAAGGCCGCGCGCCAGCGCAGTCGGCGGACGGCGGCCGGGCGGGCCTGCTCGACCGCGGCCTCGCAGGCGAGCAGGGCGAGCACGGGCACGCACCAGATCCAGTGGTGGGTCCAGCTGATCGGCGAGATCAGGACCGCGGTGACGGCGGCGCAGCAGACGCCCCACGCCTCGGCGCGCGGCAGCCAGCGGGAGCTGGAGGCCGCCCAGGCGGCGATGGCGAGGCCGAGCACCGCGATCACGGCGCCGGCCAGCGTCGCGACGGTCCCGGGCTCGGCGGTGTGCAGCAGCCGGGCGACGGCGCCGCGTACCGACTGGTTGTCGACGATCTCGGTCTTGCCGACCCGCGAGGAGTCGTACAGGTACTTGGTCCAGAAGCCCCAGGTGGCGTCGGGCAGGACGAGCGCGCCGAGCAGGAAGGTCCCGAGGAAGGTGAATCCGGCCACGAAGGCGGCCCGGATCCGGCCGGTGAGCAGCAGGTAGACGGCGAAGAGGCCGGGGGTGAGCTTGATGCCCGCGGCGATGCCGATCGCGACGCCCTTGCTGCGGCGGCCGTCGGGGCGGGTGAGGTCCCAGAGGATCAGGCAGGCCAGCGCGAGGTTGATCTGGCCGTAGCGCAGCGTGGTGAAGACCGGTTCGAGCCAGACGCCGCCGCCGGTGACCAGGATCACGCCGAGCGGGCGCAGTTCGCGGCGCGGCCAGCCGACCAGCTTGAACGACAGGTGGGTGAGCAGCGCGAGCAGCCCGAGGTTGCCGAGCGTGATCGCCACCCGCAGGAACGGCACCGGGAACCAGGTCGTCGGCACGAACAGCATCGCGGCGAACGGCGGGTAGGTGGCGGGCAGGTTCCACTCGGTGACCCGCAGCGCGTAGAGGTCGGTCCCGTCGGCGACGGCGCCGCCCTCCGCCCGGTAGACGATCATGTCGACCATCGAGGTGTGGACGAAGTGCCGCACCACGGCGTAGACCACCAGGGACAGCAGCGCCACGGCGGAGACGGCCAGCAGCGGGCGGCGCGGTGCCTCCCGCAGGGCCCGCACGGGCGCGCCGAGGGCGTCCTTGAGGCGGTCCGACAGGGGTCCGGGCGCCGGGTCCGGTGCCGTCGGCACCACGCTGCGCTCGTCTTGCACCGCTGTCACTGTTCGCTCCGTCCACCGTTCGGCCAACCAGCGACGATACCGGATGCCCGGCGACCGGGCCCGGTCGAGCCGACTACCGAGGGTGACCGCCCGGGTGGAAGTGCACCCCGGCCGGCCGTACTCCGTTGCGGGCGGAGCACGGCCGGCCGGGGTCCCGGGGAGGGATCGCGGGGCTCAGCCGGCGTAGGCGCCGAGGGCCCGGGTGAAGTCCAGCGGCTGCTGGACGATGCTGCTGCAGCTCGCGTCGGCGTACGCCTTGGCACCGCCCGCGCACGCCTTGTCGCGGGTGCCGGACCACATCGCCAGCCAGGCCAGGTGCTTGGTCCCGGCGAACTCGGCGAGCTGCTTGGCGTCGGCGACCGTGAAGACCTCGCTGGCCACGTCGTTGACCCCGATCATCGGGGTGACCGCGACCTTGCGCCAGGCGGCCGCGTCGTCCAGCCCGAGCACGCTCTTGACCTGGGCCTGGGTGGCGGTGGCCGCGGCGATGGCGTACTTGCCCATCTGTCCCTGCGGGTTCGGGGCGACGCCGTCCCCGAAGTCCATCGCCATGATGTTGACCGCGCCGATCGCGACGCCGTTGCGCTTGGCGTCGGCCACCAGGTCGACGCCCTCCTGGGTCAGGCCGGAGGGCAGCGCGGGGAGGGTGAAGGAGACGTCCAGGGCCTTGCCCTTGGCGGCCGCGTTCTTCTGCAGCTGGGCGACGGCCTGGGCACGGCGGGTGTTGGCGGCGGTGTTGGCGATCGCGCCGCCCTCGACGTCGAAGTCGACCTTGGTCAGCCCGAAGGCGTCGACGGTCTTCTGGTACACGGCGGTCAGGTCGGCCGTGGTGGCGCAGGCGAGGGCCAGCTCGCTGCCGTTGGCGCCGCCGAAGGAGACCCGGACGTCGCCGCCGATCGCCCGCAGCGCGCCGATCTGGGCGGCCACCGCGTCGGCGGACAGCTCGCTGACGCCGCCCCACTTCGGGGTGCAGCCGCCGCCGGAGACCACGAAGGCGAGGGTGAAGTTCTTCACGCCGGTGGCCTTCGCGGTGGCGACCAGGTCGTACGGCGGGTACAGCGAGGTGTCCACGTACGGCGCGAAGCCGGCGCCGGTGGCCGGGGCGGGCGTGCCGGTCGCGGTGGCGGTGGGCGCGGGGGTGGCGCTGGTGGTCGGCGCCGGGGTGGTCGGCCTGGTCGTGGCGGTGGGGCTCGGGGACGCGGTGGTGGGCCGGGCGGTGGCGGTGGCCGTCGCGGTGGGCGTCACGACGGGCGAGCCGGTCGGGGTCGGCGAGGTGCCGGGGGTGCCCGTCGGGCGGCCCGAGGGGGTCGGCACGGTGTCGCCGGCCTTGCAGGAGGCGTTGTTGATCAGGCAGTTGCCGGGCTCCGCCTGCGCGGCGCCGGCGCCCTGGGCGACGAAGCCGACCACCAGGCTCCGGCCGGGCTCCAGCCGCTTGCTCCAGGCCTCGGGCTTGACGGTGACGTGCTGCCCGTCGGCGCTGAAGGTGGCGTTCCAGAGCGAGTCGATCTTCGCTCCGGCCGGCAGGTCGAAGGACAGCGTCCAGTCCTCGATCGCGCTGTCGGCCGGGTTGGTGACCAGGTACTGGCCGGTGTAGCCGGCGTCCCAGGCGCTGGTGCGGGTGTAGACGGCGCCGAGCGAGGCGGCGCTGGCCGAGGAGGCGAGGGCCACGACCGCGCCCGCGACCAGCGCGGCGGCGACGGCCGAGGAGGCGAGGACGACTCCCTTGCGGCTGCGTCGGCGGCGGCCCCGGCGGCGTTCGGGCTGGGTCGTCATGGGCGTACCTCCGTAGGGGGCGCCTCCCGCCCGGAGGGCGCGGGGGACGGCTGGGCCGGACGGGGTCGCGGCGGCCGGGCGCGGGTGGATGGACCCGTCGCGGGCGGCGTGCCCCGGCTCGGTCGGGTGACCGGCGCGGATGACGCTAGTGGGGCGGGAGGGCCGGAACGGGCCTGCTGAGCGAGGGGTACAGCTCTCTTAGGGCCCGCTTAAGGAAGAGGGGGGACACCGGTGCGCGGCACCGGCGCGCGGGGCCGCCCGGCGCCGGGGACCACTCAGCGCTGGAACAGCGTGCCGCGGCTGCGCCGGCGGCTGGCGCGGGCGGGGGCGCCGTCGGGGCGGGCCTGCAGCCGCAGCCGGATCTCGGCGCCGCCGAGCCCCGCGGAGCGACCGAGCGCGAGGTCGCCGCCGGTGACCTCGGCGAGCTTGCGGGCGATGTCCAGGCCGAGGCCGGTGGAGCCCTCGCCGCCGTCGCCCTGCCCGCGCTCCAGGGCAGCCTCGGGGTCGGTGAAGCCCGGTCCGGCGTCGCCGACCAGCACGATCACCGAGCTGTCGGTGGCGAGCACGTCGACCGAGAACGCGGTGCCGACGGCGGTGTGGCGGAAGACGTTGCCGAGCAGGGCGTCGACGGCGGCGGCGAGGTCGCCGCGCTGGACGGACACGCCGGCGGGTTGGTCGGCACCGGCCAGCTGCCAGCGGCGCCCCTCGTCCTCGGCGAGCGCGGACCAGAAGCCGACCCGCTCCCGGATCACCTCGGCGGCGTCGCAGCCGACGGTGACGGCGGGCGCGTCCTCGGGCGCCCGCCGGGCCGAACGGATGATCTGATCGACCTCGCGCTCCAGTTGGGAGACTGCGTGCCGGGTGGCGTCGGCCGCGTCGCCCTCGCCCAGCGAGGCGGCGTTGAGCCGCAGCACGGTGAGCGGGGTGCGCAGCCGGTGCGACAGGTCGGCGGCCAACTCCCTTTCGGCGGCGAGCAACTGGACGACCCGGTCGGCCATCGTGTTGAACGCGTGGGCGGCCTCGCGCAGTTCCTCCGGGCTCCCGGCGGTCTGCCGGTCGTCGACGGGCACCCGGACGGCGAGGTTGCCGCCGCCGAGCGAGCGGGCCGCGGCGGCCAGCCGGCGGGCCGAGCCGACGATCCGGGTGCCCATCCGGTCGGCCACCAGCACCGAGATGGCGACCAGGGCGAGCGCGACCGCGGACAGCACCAGCCAGGCGGTGGAGACCCCGCGGGTGAGGTCGCCGTCGGCCACGAACACCTCGACCACGGCCGTCCGGCCGGTGTCGACGGCCACCGGCTGCAGGAGGGCGAAGCCGCCGGGCACCTCGACGGTGAACGAGCGGCCCTGACCGCCGGCGGTGCCGACGTCGGCGGCCAGCGCACGGGCCTCGCCGATGGTCGCCCCGCCGTCCGGCCCGATCATCGGCGCCCCGGCGGAGGACGGTTCGGAGGACGGTTCGGAGGTCAACGAGGAGGGCAGCGATGACGGCAGCGGGTTCGGCGGCGCCGAGGGCGGCGAGGGCGAGTCCGCGGCCGGCACCGGGCCCGGGGCCGGCAGATGGACCGCCATCCGCCCCTGCGCACCGGCGTCGGTACTGGCCACCGCACGGGCGATGGCGCCCTGGTCGGTGGTGATGGCGAGGGCCGGGCCGAGCGCCGCCGCCTGCCGTTCGGCCGCGGTGAACGCCCGGTCCCGCGCGGTCTGTTGGACCATCAGCCCGAGCGGGATGAGGAAGGCCAGCGCGACCATGGTGGTCCCGGCCACCGCGGCCTTGATCAGGGCCCAGCGCAACGAGTGCCCGAACCGCCTCACGCCCGGCCCTCCGTGGGGGCGGGGCCGGGCCCCGCCGGGTGCCCGGTCGCCTCCAGCCGGACGCCGACGCCGCGCACGGTGTGCAGGTAGCGGGGGTTGGAGGCGGTCTCGCCGAGCTTGCGGCGCAGCCAGGAGAGGTGGACGTCGATGGTCTGGTCGCCGCCGTAGGTCTGGCGCCACACCTCGGCCAGGATCTCCTTGCGCGGCACGACCACGCCGGGGCGGGCGGCGAGGAAGGCCAGCAGGTCGAACTCGCGGCGGGTCAGGTCGAGCGCCCGGCCGTCCAGGGTGGCCTCGCGGCGCTGGAGGTCGATGGCGAGCCCGCCGACCCGGAGCACCTGGGTGACCGGGGCCGTCCCGCCGCCGAGGCGGCGCAGTACGGCGGCCATCCGGGCGCTGAGGTGTTCCCCGGAGAAAGGTTTCACCAGGTAGTCGTCGGCACCGTCGTTGAGCAGCCGGACGATCTCGGCCTCGTCGTCCCGGGCGGTGGAGATGATCACCGGCACGTTGGTCAGGCCACGGATCATCTTGAGCGCCTCGCTGCCGTCCAGATCGGGCAGGCCGAGATCGAGGATCACCAGGTCGCAGCCGACCTGGGCCACCTCGCGCAACGCCTCAAGTGCCGTGCCCACACTGCGGACCGCATGACCGGTGTCGGCCAGATGCCGGATGAGGGCGGAGCGTACGAAGGGGTCGTCCTCGACCACGAGCACTGTTGCCATGGGGCTGCACGGTACGCCATCGGCGTGCGGTGGTCTGTACCTCGGGGTGGGTCCGGGAGGGGCCGCCGGACGGCTCCGGACCGATTCGCTCCGTCCCCTGGTGTTTTGTGCAAGTTGCCTGCTGAATAGCAGGGCTGCCCACCTGCGGCGGCCCCGAATACGGCAGGATGTGCGCACGATGCGGAACGGACTGGTACAGCTCGGCGCCTGGGCGGCGGCCACCGGGGCGGCGGTGGCGCTGTCCTGGTTCGGCGTGCACGCGGTGCTGACCGGCGCCGCGTTCGAGCAGCCGACGGCGCTGCCGCTGCCGTCCCCGGCCGCCGGCGGAGCACGCTCCCCGGTCGCGTCGGCGCCGGTTCCGACGCCGCCCCAGGAGCCGTCCGCGCCCCGGCCGGAGAGCTCCGGCCCGACGCCCGCGCCGGCCTCGTCGACCGCCCAGCGCAGTGCGGCGGCGCCCGGTACCCCGCCGGCGTCACGCCGTCCCGCGCCCACCACCGCCACGACGACCGCGGCCGCCGCCCCGACCGCCACGTCCACCGTGCGCAGTTACCCCGTCCCCGGCGGCAAGGTGGCCCTGGACATCCGGCCGGACAACGCCTCGCTGGTCTCCGCCACCCCGGACCCGGGCTGGCAGATGCAGGTCTGGAACGGCCCGCAGTGGATGCGGGTGGACTTCACCAAGGGCGACCAGGCCAACTCGGTCTTCGTCGCCTGGAACGGCCACCCGCCGACGGTGGAGACGGTCGTCCGCTGACCGCCGTCCGCCCGGCGGTCCCCCGGGCGGTCACCACCGGTCGAAGGGGACGTACCCGGGCAGGTACGGGCCCCGGTAGCGGGAGCGGTCGACCAGGGTGTGCCGGGTGCCGCCGGGCACCCCGATCGCGGCCAGCACCACCACCCCGTACCGGTCGTGCGCCTCGTAGGGCTCGGCGAGCGAGCTGGCGCCCCGGTCCACCGCGTAGTCGTAGGCGTAGTGGACGTCCGGTACGCCGACGGCGAGGTCGAGCACCCCGTCGCCGTGCCGGGCCAGGTGGCCGGCCAGCTCCCGGCCGCGCGGCCCGATCACCTGGACCAGCGAGGTCAGCACGAACCTGGTCCCGGGTGCGCGCAGCACGTAGGAGACGGTCTCCGGCTCGCCGGTGTCGGGCCCGGCGTAGGCGGTACAGCGCAGGCCGAGCGCCGTGGCGTAGCGGCGTGCCGCACGCTCCGCGTCGGCGACGGCGAAGACCACCGCGTCGGCGTGCCCCATCGGGACGAGGTCGGGCTCCTCCAGGCCCGCGGTGAACAGCAGGGGTTCGGCGGCGGTGTCGGTCATGACGGCCCTCCCGGTGGGCGTGCGCAACCACGGTCTGCCCCGCGGGCCGGTGTGGGGACCGGCTCACGGGGTTGTGGCTGGAGGGTGGCGCCGGGCCGACCGGCGCGCAACTGTTCCGTTTCCTCCTGGTCAAGGTGTGCGCCGGGGCGGGAGAATCGGCCGCACCGCTGTACAGAATGCCCACCGGAGGACGGAGCCCCGCGATGCCCCCCGCCCACTCCCCGAGTTCCCCGAACTCCACCGAATCGCCCAACTCCACTCCTGGGCAAGCGTCTTCGGCCGCCGCGCCGGGTACCGCCAACGACGCGATCGACGTCCTGGACGGCCGGCTGATCCGGCTGCTGGCGGAGGAGCCGCGGATCGGCGTGCTGGAGTGCTCGCGCCGCCTCCAGGTGGCCCGGGGCACCGTCCAGGCGCGGCTCGACCGGCTCCAGGCCAAGGGGGTGATCGGCGGCTTCGGGCCCGAGGTGGACCCGGCCGCGCTCGGCTACCCGGTGACGGCCTTCGCCACGCTGGAGATCTCCCAGGGCCAGGGCGCCGACGTGCGGGCCCACCTGGCGGCGGTGCCGGAGGTCCTGGAGCTGCACACGATCACCGGGCACGGAGACATGATGGTGCGGATCGTGGCCCGGTCCAACGCCGATCTGCAGCGCGTGATCGACCGGGTGGTGGGGTTCGACGGGATCGTCCGCTCCTCGACGGCCATCGCGCTGGAGAACCCGGTGCCGTACCGGATCCTGCCGCTGGTGGACCAGGCCGCGGCCGAGTAGCCCGTCCGGTCCGGCTCCGGCGGTGCCCGCCGGGACCTCAGCAGGTGGGGACGGTCCCGCCGCCGCGCAGCGCGTCCAGCGCGGAGATCGACTCGCTCAGCGTGCCCACCGGCACCAGCCGCAGACCGTCGGGCAGGTTGACCTTGGCGTCCGCGCACTCGTCCTTGGGCAGCAGGAACACCGTCGCGCCGTCCCGGGCCGCCGCCTGGGTCTTCAGCGGCACGCCGCCGACCGGGCCGATGACGCCCTGGTCGTCGATGGTGCCGGTCCCCGCGACCGTCAGCCCGCCGGTGAGGTCGCCGCCCTTGCCGTCGCCGGCCAGCTTGTCGACGATGCCCAGCGCCAGCATCTGGCCCGCGCTCGGGCCGCCGATGTCACCGAGGTCGACCTTCACCTTCACCTGCGCGGGCGAGAGGTGGAGGTAGGAGAGCGCGGCCGCGGTGGCGCTGTCCTGCGACTCGGTCATCTGCTGGGCCGTCACCTCCTGCGCCTTGGCCGGATCGCCCTGCGGGTAGACCGTCTCGGTCGGACGGACCGCCTCGTCCTGGTCGAACCAGGCCCGCAGCGACCGCCAGAAGGTGGTGCGGTCTCCCGGATTGGTCGCGGAGATGGTCACCATCCGCAGCTCCCCGTCGGTGGTGCGCACCGGCGCTCCGGTGACGGTCAGCACCGGCTTGTCCTGGTAGCTGCCGAGGGTGTCCGCGGTGACCCCCGGCCAGGTGAGCGTGTACGGCAGCGGGACGAAGGCCGCCACGCCGAACAGCGCGGCGACCAGCACCCCGCACAGCGCCAGCGCGCGGGTGCGGGGGGCGGTCAGGGCCTTGGGCAGCTTGGTGTCGGACACAGAGGCATCCAAACACACCCGGCGCTATCGCAGGGCGTCGGCGACCTCGGTCGCCGCCTCCACCACCCGGGGGCCGACCCGCTCGGGGACGAGCCCGTTCAGCATCACCACGCCGACGCTGCCCTCGATCCCGCTCAGCCCGACCAGTGCGGCGGCCGCGCCGCTCGCACCCGACTGCTCCTCCGCACGGGTGATGACGAAACCGGACTCCGGACGGCGCTGGCTGGGGAAGCCGCGCGCCTCGAGGATCGCCCGCCCGGCGGCGCTCTCCCCCAGCGGGTGGCGCAGCCCGGTCCGGTAGGCGACGTGGAAGTCCGTCCAGCTGGGCTCGACCACGGCGACGGCCAGCGCCTCGTTGCCGTCGACCAGGGTGAGGTGGGCGGTGGCGCCGAGGTCCTCGGCCAGGCTGCGCAGGGCCGGCAGCGCCGCCTCGCGCAGCAGCGGGTGCACCCGGTGGGCCAGCCGCAGCACGCCCAGGCCCACCCGGGCCCGGCCGCCGATGTCGCGGCGGACCAGCCCGTGCTGCTCCAGCGTGGCCAGCAGCCGGTAGACGACGGTCCGGTTGACCGCGAGACGGGCGGCGAGCTCGGTGACGGTGAGCCCGCGTTCCGAGTCGGCGAGGAGTTTGAGGACCCGGACGCCCCGGTCCAGGGTCTGGGAGGTCTCTGCAGTCACGACGCGCATGTCCTTTCCGCGGCGGCCGCCGGAGCGGCGGCGCCGGTCCGGGACTCAGGTGTCGCGCGCAGGTGGGTGGCCGCGCTCGGGCCGCGGTGTGTCGTCCTTGACGTCCTGGCGGTCCTGCAGCGCCCGTCCCGACGGGGGTTACCCGACGGGGGAGCGTGTGGGAAAGGTAGTGAAGGAATTGTCGCGGCGGAAGTGGTTGTCCAAAATTCGGGCATGATCGATTTCGTCACGCATGACGAACCGGGACAAAGGCCTACATTTCACTGCCCTGGACTGGGCACAAGTTCGACCACAGTCCGAAGTTCGGACAGCCCCCGTCGCGGCAGGGGCCGCTCACCGGGCGCGGCTCGGAGCAGATCGCGGGCTCGGAGCAGATCACGGGCTCGGAGCAGATCGCGGCTCAGAGCAGGTTGCGCAGCACCGTCCAGGCCACCGCGGTGCCCAGCACCACCGCCGTGCCGCCCCGGCCGAGCGTCGGCCGCCAGCTCCGGCCGGCCAGGCCGTGCCGCAGCCAGGTGAGGTAGAGCAGCGCGACCAGCGGCAGCGAGAGCAACAGCGCCGCGTTGTCGTGCCAGGCCGCCGCGAGGTCGCCGTGCAGCAGGTCGTACGTCATCCGGGTGCCGCCGCAGCCGGGGCAGTCCAGTCCGGTGACCTTGTGCCAGGGGCAGAACGGCAGCAGCTGCCCGGGCAGGTGCGGGTCGCGCGACCACAGGTAGGCGCAGCCGGCCAGGCCGCCGCCGAGCACCGCCAGCGGCGGTCCCGCGGTGCGCAGCCGGGCCGGAAGGGGCAGCCGGGCGAGGAGCGGCGGCCGGGGGGCGGGGCCGTCGGCCCCGGGCACGGCGAAGCCGCCCCGGCCGGAGCCGGGGCGGCGCGCCGCGAATGGCCTGGGCAAGATCAGCTGCGCAGCAGACGGCCCTGGGCGTCCGTGCGGTCGTTGCTGGTGAGGAACAGGATGCCGTCGATCAGCGACCAGACACCGAGACCACCGCAGGTCAGCAGCTGGGCGATGCCCAGGCCGATGTGGCCGGTGTAGAAGCGGCCGACGCCCAGGCTGCCGAGCAGGATCGTCAGGATGCCGGCGACGACCTTGGACTTGTCGGAGAGCTCGGGCTGGGCGTGGGGCGGGTACGACACGTTCGGTGTGCTCCTTGTGACGGCATGTTCGAGCTCGCGACGGGACGGTCGCTGCCTCGACTGGTGAGGTTGCCGGCCCGGCTCACCGGGGGCTGCGGCCACCGTCCGGACGGGGCGGGGCGCAGCCACGACAGACCCGGAGGCGGCGCGGCACGCGGAACACTAGCCGATCATCACACCGGCTGTCTCCACAGATTCTTCGCGTTCGCCTGACCGTCACATGACCTTCGGGCGTTGCCGGACAATTCGCCGACGTCCGTTACTTCGCCCACTCCCGGATCCGCTCGATCCGGGCCTTCAGCTGATTGACCGTCGCCTGCGCGGTGAGCGGACCGCCGCACTGGCGCCGCAGCTCGTTGTGGATGGTGCCGTGCGGCTGGCTCGTCCGGTGGTGCCAGGCCGCCACCAGCGCGTTCAACTCCTTGCGCAGCTCGCGCAGTTCCTGGTGGGTGACCACCGGCCGCTGCTCGGCCGGCAGCTCCAGCAGGTCGGCCTCCTCGGCGGGCTTGGCCTTGCTGCGCTGGATCTGGCGGTGCTGGCGCTTCTGCAGCAGCATCTGCACCTGGTCCGGCTCCAGCAGGCCCGGGATGCCGAGGTACTCCTCCTCCTCCTCGCTGCCCGGGTGCGCCTGCATGCCGAATTCCATGGCGTTGTACAGCACCCGGTCGAAGACCGCGTCGGAGCCGATCGCCTCGTAGGAGAACTCCTCGCCGCCCGCGCCGTCCGGCCCGTCGTTGGCCCGCTCGGCCTCGGCGAGCAGCCGGTCCTCCTCGTCGAAGAGGCCCTCGCCCTCCTTCTTCGGCCGGTCCAGCACGTGGTCGCGCTGGAGCTCCATCTCGTTGGCGAAGCCCAGCAGCGTCGGGATGGTCGGCAGGAAGACGGACGCGGTCTCGCCGCGCTTGCGGGCCCGCACGAAGCGGCCGACGGCCTGCGCGAAGAACAGCGGGGTGGAGATCGAGGTGGCGTACACCCCCACGGCCAGCCGCGGCACGTCGACGCCCTCGGACACCATCCGGACCGCGACCATCCAGCGCGCGTCGCCCGCCGAGAAGTCGGAGATCCGCTGGGACGCCTCCGCCTCGTCGGAGAGCACCACGGTGGCCTTCTCGCCGCTGATCTCCCGGAGGATCTTGGCGTAGGCGCGGGCGGTGTTCTGGTCGGTGGCGATCACCAGGCCGCCGGCGTCCGGGATCGCCTTGCGGACCTCGCTCAGCCGCCGGTCGGCGGCCTGGAGCACGCTGGGGATCCACTCGCCCTGCGGCGCCAGCGCGGTGCGCCAGGCCTGGGCGATCAGGTCCTTGGTCATCGGCTCGCCGAGCCGCGCCTCCAGCTCGTCGCCGGACTTGGTGCGCCAGCGCATGTTGCCGCTGTAGCTCAGGAAGATCACCGGACGCACGACGTGGTCGGCGAGCGCGTGCCCGTAGCCGTAGGTGTAGTCGGCGACCGACTTGCGGATGCCGTCGGCGCCCGCCTCGTACTGGACGAACGGGATCGGGTTGGTGTCCGAACGGAACGGCGTACCGGTCAGCGCCAGCCGGCGGGAGGCCGGCTCGAAGGCCTCGAAGCAGGCCTCGCCCCAGGACTTCGAGTCACCGGCGTGGTGGATCTCGTCCATGATGACCAGCGTCTTGCGGGCCTCGGTCCGGTTGCGGTGCAGCATCGGGTTGACCCCCACGCCCGCGTAGGTGACCACGATGCCGTGGTACTCGCGGGAGAGCGGGCCCGAGGAGTAGGCCGGATCGAGCTTGATGCCTATCCGGGCGGCGGCCTCGGCCCACTGCTTCTTCAGGTGCTCGGTCGGCGCGACGACGGTGATCTGCTGCACCAGGTGGTTGTGCAGCAGGTAGGAGGCCAGCGTCAGGGCGAAGGTGGTCTTACCGGCGCCCGGGGTCGCGACCGCGAGGAAGTCGCGCGGCTGGTTCTCGATGTACCTGTCCAGCGCACCCTGCTGCCAGGCCCGGAGCTTGCCGGCGGTGCCCCAGGGGGCCCGGCCGGGGAAGGCCGGCGACAGGTGGTGCGAAGCGGCCGACGCGCCTTGGCCGGCGGCCCGGGCGGGCGCGTGCGGCTCCTGCGCGTCGGAGAAGAGGGGCATCGAGGAGGCGGCGGCAGTACTCACGGTCTCCGAGGGGGATCATCGCAGGTCAGAGGCCGTTTAGCGGCCCCCGCCCGCGGTCGGGCGGCAATCGGACAACCGGTCCAGCGTACCGGTCCGGCGCCGTTCGAGCGGCCAGGCTCGACCCCCGGTACGCCCGGACGGCCGGAAACCGATGTGACCCGGATCACGGAAATCACCCACCGGAACCGCGTAAGCGCGACCGCCCCGCCCGACTCTCTCCAGTGAGGCCGCCCCACCCTCCACAGCCGCCACCCCGGCCTCATGCCACCGCGAAGACCTCACTCCCCCAGAAAGGGCGCGCCGTGCACACCAGCGTCGAAGAGACCGTCCAGGCCCGTCTGATCCTCTCCGCCCACCGGTCGGTCCGGCTGCGGGTCACCCTCGGCTACCGCCGGGAGGACCCGCTCGCCGTCCGGATGGGCTTCCCCGCCGAGTTCTCGCTGGACGAACCGGGCGACGGCGCCGGGCCGGGCTCCGGCCGGGACGCCAGCCGGGACGCCGGCCCGGACATCGAGTGGGTCTTCGCCCGGCAGCTGCTGTCGGCCGGCCTGGAGCTGGCCGCCGGCGACGGCGACGTCCACGTCCGGCCCGCCCCCGGCCGGCGCACCATGGTCGAGCTTCGCGCGGCCGAGGGCACCGCGCTGGTCCGGTTCGACACCGCCGACCTGCGGCGCTTCCTCTGGCACAGCCGGCTGGTCGTCCCCGAGGGCGAGGAGCACCGCCACCTGGACGCTGACCGCGCCCTGGCCGAGCTCCTGGGCTGACCGGCGCCGGCGGGGACGGTGGCGGCCCC
>NZ_JBHWUI010000068.1:0-42349 GCF_042737525.1 Kitasatospora sp. NPDC059973
CCCGGGGGGGTGGGGGGGGGGGGGGGGGGCGGGTCCCCCCCCCCCCCCCGCCCCGGGATCGTGTTACTTGGTGAAGCCGATGTTCTCGTACAGGTAGTCCGAGAGGCCCGGGGCACCGAGGTTGGCGACCGACTTCTTCACACCGAAGATGGCGGGGCGCTGGTACAGGGTGACCAGGGCGGCGACCTTCCAGGCCTCGGCGTCGGCCTTGTTGATGGCCGCGAACTCGGTCTCGGGGGTCTGGGCGGCGGCGGCGTCGGCCATCGCCTGGTCCAGCTCGGGGCTGCCGACCTGGCTGTAGTTGGCGCCGCCGTCGGTCTTGAAGTTCGCGGTCGCGGAGCTGGCCGGGAACGGCGTGCCGATCAGCGAGAACGCCGTCATGTCGAAGTCGTACTTGTAGATGTACTTGTCGAAGAACTCGTTCGACGGGGCGGTGAAGATGTTCACCTTGACGCCGACCTGCTGCAGCATCTGGGTGAGCATCGAGCCCTCGTTGGTGGCGATGGTGACGCCGGCCGGGATGACGAACTTGAGGTTGAGCTCCTTGCCGTCCTTCTTGCGGACGTCGCCGTCCATCTTCCAGCCCGCCTCGTCGAGCATCTTCTTGGCGGCCTCGGGGTCGAACTTGCTCAGGCCGTCCGAGTTGTCCTTGTAGCCGTTCTGGTTCGGCACCAGGAAGTGGTTGTTCATCGCGGCGGCCGGCCAGCCCAGGCCGGTGAGGTCCGACTTGGCGATGGTCTCGCGGTCGATGGCCTTGAAGAGCGCCTGGCGGACCTTGGGGTCGGTCAGCATCGGGCTCTTGCCGTTGAGCATGAAGTGGCGGAAGTTCGGGCCGCCGGCCTCGCGGACCTCGCCGCCGGCGGTGGACTGGATCTGCTTGAAGCCGGACGCGTCCGGGCCGTTGTCGTAGAAGTCGATCTCGCCGTTCTGGAACGCCTGCGGCATGGTGTTGGTGTCCATGGCCTTGTAGACGATCTTGTCGAGCAGCGGCTTCTGGCCCCACCAGGCGGGGTCGGCGACGACGGTGACGGTCTTGGCGGTCTGGTCGATCTTGTCGAGCTTGAACGGGCCCGCCGAGGTCGGGATCTTGTCCACGTACGCGGTGTTGAAGACGTCCGGGGTGGCGACGTACTTGGCCGGGAACAGCGGCGCGTTGGCGGCGTTGTTGAACAGCGCCTGCCACTCGGAGAACGGCGACTTGAAGGTCATGATCGCCTGGTAGTCGTCGGCACCCTTGACGACGCTCTCGACCTGGTCGAAGCCGGTCGTCGAGGTGGCCTTGAACTCCGGGTTGGTGCCGTTCTGGGCCTTCCAGTTGGCTTCCAGGTCCTGCCAGGTGATCGGCGTGCCGTCGTTCCACTTGGCCTTCGGGTTGAGGGTCCAGGTGACGACCTGCTTGCCGTCCTTGGTCTCGGACTTGGCGTCGAGCAGGTAGTCCTTGTTCGGGGTCTGGGTGCCACCGGCGTCCGAGTGCCAGAAGGTCGGCATGAGCGCCTTCATGACGTCGGTCGTGGAGACCTCGTTGCCGTCCGCCTCCAGCGGGCTCCACTGGCTGGAGAGCTGGTCGATCGCCCAGTTGAGCGTGCCGCCCTGCTTCAGGTCGGCACGGTCCTTCTCGTTCATGGCCCGCTGGGTCATCTTCGGGGCCTCGGACTTGGCGGGAGCGGCGTCCCCTCCGGAGGAGCTGCTGGAGCAGGCGCTGAGGCAGAGCGAGGCGGTGGCGACGGTGGCGACCAGCGCGACCGGGATCCGGGTGTGCTTCAAGGGATTCCCCAGGGAGTGTGCGGAAGGGTGGATGGACCCAGCGGGCCGCCGGAGCGGAAGGTGCTGGAGGGTTGGCACTGCGGACTTGCGGGTGGGGCCGGACCGGGTTGTTCCGCCGGGCCCGGCCCCCTTTCGTGGGGGTCGGATCGTGGGGTCAGATCACTTCGAGGGCGGCGGCGAAGTGGCAGGCGGCGACGTGGTCGTCGGAGAGCCTGCTGTTGCCGGGGTCCTCGTCGCGGCAGCGCTGCTGCTCGGCCTCGCTCAGCGCCGGGTGCTTCGGGCAGCGGTTGCGGAACCGGCACCCGGTCGGCACGTTGGCCGGGCTGGGCAGGTCGCCGCTGAGCAGGATCCGGGTCCGCTCGCGTTCCCGGCGCGGGTCCGGGAGCGGGACGGCGGAGAGCAGCGCCTGCGTGTACGGGTGGGAGGGCGCGTCGAAGATGGACCGGGAGTCGCCCAGCTCGACGATCCGGCCCAGGTACATCACGGCGATCCGGTCGGCGATGTGCCGGACCACCGAGAGGTCGTGCGCGACGAACAGGTAGCTCAGACCGAGCTTCACCTTGAGCTCGTCCAGCAGGTTGAGCACGCCCGCCTGGATCGAGACGTCGAGGGCGGAGACCGGCTCGTCCAGGATGACGAGGCGGGGCTCCAGGGCGAGCGCGCGGGCGATCGAGATGCGCTGGCGCTGGCCGCCGGAGAACTCCTGCGGGTAGCGGTCGGCGTGGTCGGGGTTGAGGCCGACCATCTCCAGCAGCTCGGGGACGCGGGCGGCGATCCGCTCCTTGTCCCAGCGGTGCGTGCGCAGCGGCTCGGCCAGGATGTCACCGATCGGCATCCGGGCGTCCAGGGCCGCCATCGGGTCCTGGAACACGATCTGCATGTCCCGGCGCAGCGCCTTGCGGTCGGCCCGGCCGAGGCCGCGGACGTCCTTGCCGAACACGGTGACGGTGCCGGCCTGGCCGCTGGGCAGGTCCAGGATCTCCAGCAGGGTGGTGGTCTTGCCGCAGCCGGACTCGCCGACCAGGCCGAGCGTCTCGCCCTCGCGGATGTCCAGCGTGATGCCGTCCACCGCCTTGACCACGCCCACCTTGCGCTTGATCACGGCGCCCTGGGTGAGCTGGAAGTGCTTGGTCAGCCCGTCGATCTCCAGCACCTTGGGGCGCTGCTCGCGCGGCACGCTCTCCAGCGTGACGGCGGCCGGGAGTTCGGGCACGGGGTAGATGGTGGCGGGGTCCAGCGCGCCGGCCAGTTCGTGGCTGCGGTGGCAGGCGGTCGGGTGGGTGTTGCCCTCCTTGACCGACAGCGCCGGCTCCACCTCGCGGCAGCGCTCGACGGCGATCGGGCAGCGGGCCGCGAACGGGCAGCCCTCGGGCAGCTCGACCATCGACGGCGGGGTGCCCTCGATCGGGGTCAGGGCCCGGCGCCCGGTGTTGTCCAGCCGGGGGATCGAGCCCAGCAGGCCGATGGTGTACGGCATCCGCGGGCGGTAGTACACCTCGTCGACACCGCCGGACTCGACGGCCCGGCCCGCGTACATCACCTGGACGCGGTCGGCGAAGCCGGCGATCACGCCGAGGTCGTGGGTGATCATCACGATCGCCGCGCCGGTGACGTCCTGGGCCTTCTTCAGGACCTCCAGGACCTGTGCCTGGATGGTCACGTCGAGGGCGGTGGTGGGCTCGTCGGCGATGATCACCTTGGGGTCGTTGGCGATCGCCATGGCGATCATCGCGCGCTGGCGCATGCCGCCGGAGAACTCGTGCGGGAAGTTGTCCACCCGGCGCTTCGGGTCCGGAATGCCCACCACGTCCAGGAGTTCGACGGCCCGGGTGCGGGCCTGCTCCTTGGTCATGTCCTGGTGGATCCGCAGCGCCTCGACGATCTGGGTGCCGACCGAGTAGACCGGGGTGAGCGCGGACAGCGGGTCCTGGAAGACCATGCCGATGTCCTTGCCGCGGATCTTCGAGAGCTCGTTGTCGGACAGGCCGAGCAGCTCACGGCCGCCGAGCCGGACCGAACCGGAGACCTCCGCGGCTTCGGGCAGCAGCCCGAGCACGGCCATCGAGGAGACGGACTTGCCGGAGCCGGACTCGCCCACGATGCCGAGCACCTCGCCCGGGCGGACGGCGTAGGAGACGCCGCGGACGGCGCGGACCTCGCCGGCCTCGCTGGGGAAGGAGACCTGAAGGTCCGTCACTTCGAGTACGGGCTGCGGCTTGTCCAGCCGGGTGTCGGTCACCGGTCGGAGTCCTTCCTTGGTACCGGGGGTGCTGGTGTCGGGCTGCGGGGGCTGGAGCGCGTCCGTCATGACGAACTCACGACGTCCCGGGTGCCGCCGGGGAGCGTGGCGCCCCGGCGGGCGGCGTTGCGCTCGGCGAGGGCCCTGCGGCGGCGCCCCTTCGACTTCGCCCCGCCGGAGGTCGGGTCGAAGGCGTCGCGCAGACCGTCGCCGACGAACGCGACCGCGATGCCGATCAGCACCAGGCAGGTGGCCGGGAAGTAGAACAGCCACTGGAAGGTCGGCGCGTTGGTGGTGTTGTCGGCGATGATCGTGCCGAGCGAGACGTCCGGTGCCTGCACGCCGAAGCCGAAGAACGACAGGCCGCTCTCGCCGATGACCGCGGCACCGACCTGGATCACCGTGTCGATGATCAGCAGCGAGGCCATGTTCGGCAGGATGTGCCGGATGATGATGACCGGGCCGGGGACGCCCATGTACTTGGCGGCCTTCACGAACTCCCGGTCCTTCAGCGTCAGCGTCATGCTGCGGACCACCCGTGCGGTGATCATCCAGCTGAACGCCGCGAGCAGGACCACGAAGATCAGCCAGCTGAAGTTGCGGAAGATCGGCGACAGCACGGCGATGATCAGGAAGCTCGGCAGGACCAGCAGCAGGTCGACGAACCAGGTCAGGCCCTTGTCGATCCAGCGGCCGTAGTAGCCGGCGAAGGCGCCGACGAAGCCCGCGACCACGGTGCTGATGCCGCCCACCAGCAGGCCGATCACCAGCGACTTCTGCAGTCCGCGCATGGTCAGCGCGAAGAGGTCCTGGCCGCCCTGGTTGGTCCCCCACCAGTGGTTCCCGCCGGGCGGCGCGTTGAAGGCCAGGTAGTCGTGGAAGCGGTAGTCGTACTTGCTGAACGACGGCCCGGCGTACGCGGCCACGAACAGCACGACCAGGATGCCCAGGCCGACGAGGGCGAGCCTGTTGCGGGCGAAGCGGCGGGCGGTGAGCCGGCCCCGGCCGGTCCGCTTGCGGGCGGCGGCGGGGGACTTCGGGGCGCTGGCGGCCGGGGTCTGCGGGACACCGGCCGTGGCGGCGGCCAGGGCGGAGACCGCCTCGCCGCCGGCGGCGGAGGTGTTCGAGGGGGCGGGTTGGTCGGCGCTCATGTTCTCTCTCCTCTACGGGTGTTGGGGTGCTCGGCGGGGCGGGGTGCGTCAGCGCACCCGGACCCGGGGATCGAGCGCCGCGTAGAGCAGGTCGGACAGCAGACCGGCGATCAGCACCAGGCCGGCGGTGAACAGGGCCACCGCCGACGTGGTGTTGACGTCGTTGCGGGTGATGGAGTTGATCAGCAGCTCGCCCATGCCGTGCCAGCCGAAGGTCTTCTCGGTGAAGGTCGCACCGACGAACAGCAGCACGATGTTGAACACCAGCAGCGGCACCACCGGGAGGATCGCCGTGCGCAGGCCGTGCTTGACCAGGGCGGTGCGCCGGCGCAGGCCCTTGGCCCGGGCGGTGCGCAGGAAGTCGCTGCCGAGGACGTCGAGCATGGTGCTGCGCTGGTAGCGGCTGTACAGGGCGATCTGGATGAGGATCAGCGTCAGGCCGGGGAGCAGCATGTGCTCGGCCCGGTTGCCCAGGGCGGCGAAGTCCCAGCGGCCGGCGAACTCGGCGTCCGTCTCACCGGTGAAGTGGATGGTGCCGGCGCCCAGGAACTTGATCGTCAGCAGCTTCAGGAAGAGGCCGAGCACGAAGACGGGCATTGCGAGGACGAAGAACGAGGCCAGGGTCGTGAACCGGTCGAAGAACTTGTACTGCTTGATCGCGCCGATGGTGCCGAGCGCGACGCCGCCGACCGAGCCGACCAGGGTCGCCAGTAGCAGCAGCCGGGTGGAGACGCCGATCCGGCGGCCCACCTCGCTGTTGACCGGCGAGCCGTCGATCGACTTGCCCAGGTCCCCGTGGATCACACCGTTCGCCCAGGTGCCGAAGCGGCTGACGATCGGGGTGTCGGGGTTCATGTTGACGTCGTCGAGCGTCTTGCTGATGGTCGCCTTGGCCAACGGGGGGTTGCGGCCCTCGTAGTTCGCCTGCGGGTGCAGGCTGAGCCCCGCGACGAAGTACGAGAGAGAAGCCGCAAGTATGACGAGTATCAAATAGTTGGCCAACTTGCGGAGCATGTAGCGGCCCAAGGCGGTTCTCTCCCTCGTGCGGACCCGCGCCCACCGACGGAACAGGACTCCGGGGTCCGTGAGGACGGAGGACCGTGCGCGGACTGCCGTGGAGCGTCTTTGATGTCGGACGGATGGTCGGAAAGGTCGGCCGCCACTGTCAGGCGGCTCGGTTGCACATCTTGCTGACCGGGCGGAGGGCTGTCGACTGACGCTTTGTCAAAGGTTAGGTAAAGAAGGGTTCAGTCCTTTGGGTGGCAGCCCTCTTTGACCATGGCTTCCTCGGTCCGAGTCCCAGGCCACGAGGGGTTTTGCAGGCTCAGGGGCTCCCGGAACGCATGGTTCCACCGGTCGAAGTGTTTGTCCGGTTATGTTCGTGCATGTCCCGCCAGTGGCGAGGATTCGCCAACAAACGGACGCCGTGAGCTGCCTGATCGAGCAGTCATTTCACCGCCTCCCAGCTGTCACTCCGGCCCCACGGGACGGTGTCACGGGAGCGTCGGGACGGTTGCGGCACGGTGGTCTCCCGTCGACCTTAGTTGACGTGTGCGCGTCGGGCGCGATCATTTTCGGTCGACCGGGACGGGTGCCCTGGCGCGGCGCGCTCTGGCGCGCGGTGCATCGGTACGCGGTGCATTGGTGCGCGGTGGCTCTGGTGCGCGCTGTTCAGGTGCGGGGCCGCCGGTGGCCGCCGCGCAGGACCAGCGCGGGCGTCCCCTCGTCGTACGCCCCGCAGCCGGTGGCCGACCACGGCGACCACTGCTGCGGGATCGTGTAGTACGGCACCAGCACCGGACCGGTGCCCCGGCGCCGGGCCGGTGCCGGCAGCAGTGCGGGCAGCACGTCCGGGCTCTGCCCGGCCAGGATGGCGTTGCGGCAGGACGCGCAGGCCGGGCGCCGGTCCGCGGCGGCCTCCCGGGCGCCGACGGTCGGCCGGTGCCGGGCCTTGCGCGACGCCTTCCCGCCCTTGCCGCCCTTGCCGCCCTGAGCGGGCGGGACGGCCGGGCCGTGCAGCGGGTTGTAGAAGCAGCGGACCACCGGCGGCCGGCGCCGCCCGCCCGCGTGGGCGGTGTGCGCGGCGGCCAGCCGCTCGACCGCCTGGTCGACGAGGACCACGACGGCGGTCAGATCGGGCAGGTCGGTCTCGTCCGGCCGGGCGAGCGCCTCGTCGAGCAGCCGCCCGGCGGCGTCGTACGCCTCCAGCGCCCACAGGTAGTCGCGGCGCGTCACGGTCTCCTCGGGCGGCGGGCTCAGCTCGGCCGCCCGGAAGAGGTCCCCGGCCGCGGCGACCCGCTCGGCGGCGATGGCGGACAGCCGGTCGCGCAGCACCTGCCACTCGCGCAGGACGACCTCGCCGGCCTCCTTCGACTCCCGGCGGCCGGGCGGCCGGGACCGCCGCTCCTCGGACCGGAGCAGGTCGAGGAACCACCAGCGGCGCAGCATCTGGAACACCCCCGTCAGGACGTACGTCGCGCGGTCAGCCGCGGCGGCGCGAGACTCGGCTTCCCGCTGACCTCGCCGCGCGGCCGGGGCCCGGCACAGTCCGTGACGGCTCCACGGGCGCGGCGGCGGACGTCATGGCGGGACATGACGGCAGGGTACCGATGTCCGCCCCCACCGCACCGGCCTCGCACCCGATCTCGTGGAGGAGCCCCGGAGGCAGCGCCGTGCGGGCGGGTGTGCGCCGGAGGTCCGGGGCCCGGAACGGGGCCGGTGCGGGTGACCGAGGGGGCTCGGTCACCCGCACCGGGGGTGGGGTGTCGCCGGGGGTGTCGTGCTGCTTCACCCCGTGGTCAGGCTCAGTTGTCGCCCATGCTCCAGTTGCCGCACTGGAAGATGCTGAACGGGAAACAGATGTAGCCGCTGCCGGTCTGCTCCTCGCTGTCGAGCAGCTGCAGGGCGTTGACGTCCTCGGTCATGGTGTTCTCCTTCTGTGGAGGGGGAGTTGTCACATGTCGTTGATGCTCCAGTTGCCGCACTGGAAGATGCTGAACGGGAAGCAGATGTAGCCGGTGGTGGCCTGCTCCTCGCTGTCGAGCAGCTGCAGGGCGTTGACGTCCTCGGTCATGGTGGTCACCTCCCTTCGGCCGGGTCGGGGGCGGGGAGCCAGAGGCGCGGTCCGCCGTGGTGGAGCCGTACCAGCAGGCCGAGGGGCCCGCCGAGTCCGGTGTTGTAACCGACGCCCACCCTGGTCAGGGTGTCGTCGGGGATCAGGAGCAGCCCGTCGTGGACGACGTGGCGTGCGTGGGCGCAGGCGAGGAGTTCCTCGGCGCGGCGCCGGTGGAGGGGCTCGTCGAGGGCGTCGGCGAGGTCGAGGAGGAACTCGGCGTTGCCCGCGAGGCCGTGGCAGGCGGCCGGTGAGCTCTGCCACCGCCAGCGGTACACCTCGGCCGCGGCCTGTTCGGCCGTCTCGCGGTAGCGCGGGTCCCCGGTGGCCTGCCAGAGCCGGATCAGGAAGGTGCCGATGCCGGAGGCGCCGCTGCACCAGTGGGGCGCGTGGGCGGGGGCGTCGGCGCCGCGGTCCTCGACCGGCCAGGCGGCGGCGCCGTCGCGGACCCGTGCGGTGGCGAGCAGCGTCTCGGCGGCGACCCGGGCGGCGTGGACGAAGTCCTCCCGTTCGGCGGCGAGTCCGGCGAGGAGCAGGAAGGTCGCGACGCCGGCGACGCCGTGGGCGAAGCCGAGGTGGGTGATGCCCGCGAGTTCGGAGTCGAAGTCGGCCGGGACGGGCCACACCACACCGGAGCGGCCCTGCGCGGCGGTGGTCAGCAGGTGTTCGGCGGCGGTCACCGCGCGTCGGCGGAACTCCTCGTCGCCGGTGGTCCGCCAGAAGTGGAGCTGGGTCAGGCCGGCGCCGGCCACGCCGTGGCAGACGTCGGGGTTGGGCCACCGCAGCGGGACGGCGCGGGCCAGCTGGGCGGCGTGTGCGGCGAGCCCGTCGTCGCCGAGCAGCCGGCCCGCGTCCAGCAGTGCCCAGGCGGTGCCGGAGCGGCCGAAGTGCAGTCCGGGCAGCAGCTGTCCGCCGGTCCCGGCCCGGGCGGCGATCCACTGCGCCGCCTCGGAGACGGTGGCCCGCAGCCGCGGGTCGGCGCGGTGGGCGGCGGCCGCGGTGAGGACGGACAGGACGCCGGCCGCACCGTGCTGCACGTTCAGCGGGTCGGTCCCCTCGCCGGAGGGGCCGGCGGGCCAGAGCCGTACCGGGTCCTGCGGGGTCATGGTGTCCATCAGATGGGTCAGCCCGTCGGCGAGCAGCCGTCGCGCGGTCCGGTCGTCCAGGACGGCGCCGCTCCCCGGGGCGGCCGCGGTGGCGGCGGGCAGCGCGGCGAGCGCCGCGCGGGCCTTCGCCAGGCTCCACCGGTCGTTCCGGTCCTCGGCCATGAGCCCGAGGACGAGCGGGCGGAGGTCGGTGAGGTCCGGGCGGTCGGCGAGCGCGGTGGCGAGCAGGGCGGCGGTCCGTTCGTCCCGGCCGCGGGCCGCCCCGCGGTCCGGGGCGAGCGCCGGGTCGGTACCGGTCAGCAGGTGGAACAGCACGGCGCCGAGGCTGTAGAGGTCGGACTCCGGCGCGGGGGCGGGTCCGCTCGGTGCGCCGTCGACGACCTCGGGCGCGCCGAAGCCCGGGGTGTGCAGGCGCAGGACGTGGTCCCCGGGGCGGGCGAGGGACTCCAGGTCGATCAGGCGGACCTCGCCGTCCGGGGTGACCATCAGGTTGTTGGGATTGAAGTCCCGCAGGACCAGGCCGAGTTCGTGGACGGCCGCGACGACGTCCAGCAGCTGCCCGGCCAGGTCGAGCACCGGGGCCCGGTCGGGGCGCAGCCGCTCGGACACCCAGGCGCGCAGGGTGCGCCCGGCGACGAGCTCCTCCACGAGGTACCGGTTGCCGCCCTGGCCGAAGACCTCCACGACCCGCGGACATCGGCCGAGCGGTGCGAGCAGGGCGTGCATGGCGGCCTCGTGGTCGAGCAGGTCGCCGGCGTCGGTGCCTTCGAGGACGGCCCCGACGTGCCGGCGGGCCTCCTTGACGACGACCTCCCGGCCGGTCCGCCGGTCGGTGGCGAGGAAGACGCCGCCCTTGTAGGCGTGCCGGATCGCCTTGTGCACGACGTAGCGGTTGTTCAGCAGCACGCTCGTCCCGGGGGCGGCCGGGGGAGTGTCGGGGAGCGGGAGCGGCGAGGCGGCCCAGGCGGGCGGGGTGAACCCGGCCATGCGCCGGTCGCGGACGAAGGTCCCGTCCGGCGCCTGCAGCATGGGTTCGACCGAACCGTCGTTGGTGAGCCGGGGGGAGCCACGGAAGGCCCCGTAGCGGTAGTGGACCGGGCTGTCCGGCCGGTACCGGCGGTCGGAGAGGATGCCCGGCCCCGGCAGGTGCGCGGTGGCCCGGTGCAGTTCCTCGGCGAGCCGGCGGAAGTGGTCGTCGTCGTCCGGGTAGACGGTGATGAACTTCCCGCCGCCGCCCCGGTCGTAGCGGGCGGAGACGAGTTCCGTCAGCCGGCCGGGTGTACCGGCGCACTTGAACGGGGCCCGGGCGGCGACGAGCACTTCGGCGGCCCGGGTCAGCACCGTCGGGGCGGAGAGCGGGGTGGCGGACACGTGCAGCTTCCAGCCCTGCCGGCGGCCGGGGCCGGCGTCGTCCGGCCGGACGTGGCACCAGAAGTCCCCGGGAGTGACGGTCCAGCCCCGCGCGCCCTGACGGCGCAGCACCGCCCCGATCAGGTCGGGGTAGAACGTGGCGTACGGATCCGCCGAGCCCTGACCCGCCGTCTGCCCCTCTGCCATCGTTCTTCCTTCGTCCGTGGAGCCCTGCCGGAGCCGGTCGGCCTCCGAGCGCATCGCTGATCCTGGCGGCGCGGGGACATCCGGTTCATGGGGGACGACCACGTATCTTCCGGCCGTGAACCCCCATGGGGCCGGTCGACGGCTCGCCGAACGGTCCGACCTCGGGCCGGGTCCGGTGGGTCCGCCGGGGTGCGTGGTGCCGTAACGGCTCCGTCGGCCGCCACGGCCGGCGGGCGGGGGCGGGTTGACGTGCCCGTTCCCGGGGCGGAGCGGGAATCGCGCGCAGGTTCGGAAACTGTCGGCCGGCGAGGCGAGGAGTGGGTTGTTCCCGTACCGGGGGGCCGGTTCCGGTCCTGCCCCGGCCTGATCGGCCGTTGAGCCGTACCCGGGGGCGGCCGAGACGCCGGCCGGGGAGCCCGGACGGGCCGGGAGATGCCCGGCCCGGCGCGGTGCGCCGTCGGGCCTGTCGAGGCTCCCGGCGCCCGCCCCGCGCGACGAACCGCCCGTGCGGCCCGTCCGCGCGGGGCGGGAGCCCGGTAGCTCCGGGAGAGGAGTCCCCCGACCCGCGGGGGTGGCGGAGCCGTCCTCGGCACCGCGGGGGGGCACCGATCCTCCGGTCACCCGTGCGTGCCGTCGGCTAGAGGCGTGTCGCGGTGCGGACGAGGTCGGCGACGGCTCTGGATCTGCTGTGCGGTGGCCAGGCGATGACGGTCGTGACCGCCGGTGCGTCCGGCACCGGCACCGTCGCGTGATCGTCGCGCAGGTGGGCGCGGAGGGACTCGGGCACGACCGCGCAGGCCCGTCCGAGCGCGATCAGCTGGAACAGCTGGGTGTGGTCGCGCACCTGTGGGCCGGGTCCGTCCCGATAGCCCCCGCCCCGTCGGGGCCAGCGTGGCAGGGGCAGGTCCGTCAGGGTGGTGACCTCGGCCATCGACAGGTGGGGGCGGCCGGCCAACGGGTGCCCCGCGGGCAGGACCACGACCTGCTGTTCGCTGTGCAGGACCTCGGTGTCCAGCCCGGCCGTCGTGTCGAAGGGCCGCTGGAGCAGGGCGACGTCGGCACGCCCGTCGCGCAGCAGCCCTTCCTGCTCGCCGGGCCCGCACAGCATCACCTCGACGGCCACCGCGCCGGGCTCGGCGGCGTAGGCGGCCAGCAGCTTCGACAACAGTTCACTGGACGCACCGGCTTTCGTGGCCAGCACCACACCGGGCAGGTCGGCAGCTGCGCGGCGGGTGCGGCGCTCGGCGGCCTCGACCGCGTCGAGAGCGGTCCGGGCCTCCCGCAGGAGTACCGACCCGGCCTCGGTCAAGGCGACCGCGCGGGCGGTGCGGTGCAGCAGGACCACTCCGAGCCGCCGCTCCAGCTGCTGGATCGCCCGCGACAGCGGCGGCTGCGCCATGGCGAGCCGCTGCGCCGCCCGCCCGAAGTGCAACTCCTCGGCGACGGCGACGAAGTACCGTAGCTCCCGCGTCTCCACCGCGGCATCGTATCCGGGGCTCACCACGAGCGATATCCGTGGGGTATCGCCGCCCACCCAGTCGGTCTTGGACGTCCCACCCGGGTCCGCACCACGCTTGACGGCATGAGAGAACAGACGATCGCGCTGGTGACCGGTGCGAACAAGGGAATCGGATTCGAGATCGCGGCGGGCCTGGGCGCCCTGGGCTGGCGGATCGGCGTGGGCGCGCGGGACCGACAGCGCCGCGACACCGCGGTGGAGAAGCTGCGCGCAGTCGGGGCCGACGCGTTCGGCGTTCCGCTCGACGTGGCGGACGACGCGAGCGTGGCCGCCGCGGCCGAGCTGATCGCCGACCGTGCCGGAGGGCTCGACGTCCTGGTCAACAACGCGGCGATCACCGGCGTCATGCCGCAGACGCCCAGCACGGTCGATCCCGCGACCGTGCGCGTCGTCGTGGAGACCAACGTGATCGGGGTCATCCGCGTCACCAACGCGATGCTGCCCATGCTGCGCCGCTCGGCATCGCCGCGGATCGTGAACATGTCCAGCAGCGTCGGCTCGCTCACCCTGCAGACCACACCCGGCATCGACATGGGCCCGGTCCCCGCCGCGTACCTGGCGTCCAAGACCTTCCTCAACGCCGTCACCGTCCAGTACGCCAGGGAACTGAGCGACACCGGCATCCTGATCAACTCGGGCTGTCCCGGCTTCACCGCCACCGACCTCAACGGCTTCCGGGGCGTCCGCACGCCCCAGCAGGGCGCGGCGATCGCGATCCACCTCGCGACCCTGCCCGACGACGGACCGACCGGCGGATTCTTCGACGACGGCGGAACAGTGCCCTGGTAACAGACGCTCCGGCCCCAGGGCCTGGGTGGCGCGGTGAGCGGTCCGCCGGGTTCTGCCCCCGTATCCGGGGCAGAACCGAAGGCCTGTCGGATGTGACGGGCAGCCAACTCGCCGAACGGCAGCGGGTTCTGACCGAGCCCTGCCCGCAGCCCTCCCTGACGTGCGCGAGCGCCTGCCCGATGGCCGCCGACCCACCGGTGCGGCCGGCCCGATCGTCGGCGGTCGGCGCACTCGAATCGGCCAACGTCGGGGGAGATCCGGCTGAGGTCCCGCCGCCGGCCGCACCGATTGCCGTACCGTGACCGGCAGCGAAGTGGAGGACCCTTTGAGCGCCCAGCCCGACCACCTTCCCGCCGCGCCGGCGGCTCCGGCGCCGCGTGCCGCCGCCCGACTGCTCGCCCGTATCCACGCCGAGCCGCCCGAGCGGGCAGCCAGGTGGCTGCCGGCGTTCGAACGGGACTGGGCCAAGGCGCTCGACGACTCGCGGCAGACCTACGACCTCTCCCCGCTGCACCACGTGGTCCGGACCTGGCGGGTCCGTCTGGACAGCGCACCGGTGGTCGACGCGTTCGTCGCCACCGGCCCGGACGACGAGGACGGGATCGACCTCGCCGAACTCACCGGGACGGACCGGTGAGCGACCGCGTCTGGCCGGCCCGACTGTCCCCGCAGGCGGTCAAGACCTTCGTCGACCTCCCCCCACACGCCCAGCGGACGGTCCGCGACCTGCTCGACATCGCCTCCCGCACCCCCTGGGGGTGGCCGCAGTGGGACGCCACCGACCTCGAAGGCGAAGACGTCCGCTGCGCCTCCGTCGGCCAGCTCAGCCTCGTCTACCTGGTGAACCGCCTGGCCGGGCGCCTGCACGTCATCGACATCGTCTGGCTCGGCTGACCTCCGCGGAGCCGGCCGACCTTCACGGCGGGGGTTGACCCTCACGGCGGCGGTCGACCCTCACGGCGACGGCGGCCCGAACGGGCCGCGCCCGACGGTCGCTCTGGACAACGGTCGCTCTGGACGACGGTCGGCGACGCTCCGGTCCTCCGGACGGTGGCCGGCCGTGGCTCCGTGGACGGTCGGGCAGCCCAGGCCGACGGACCAGAACGACGGCATCCGTCGAACCGAAGTGGCGCAACCCCTCGTTCCCCGTGGTGTAGAGGGAACGGCCGTGGAGCACCGTTCCCGACGTTCCGTCCCCCGAAGGAGCCCGCCGCCATGGGAAATCACCGCAAACCCAGCCGTCCGAGCCGGGCCCGTCTCGCTGTCCTCACCACGGCCGTGGCCGGCGGCGCGGTGCTCGCCGCCGGGACGGCGCACGCCGAGCCGGCGCCCACCCTCGCCTCCGTCAAGGAGCAGGTGGACAGGCTCAACGGGGAGGCCGAGCAGGCCATCGAGCGTTACAACGGGTTCCAGGAGAAGCGGCAGTCGCTCCAGGCCGACGCCAACCGCATCCAGGACAAGGTCGCCCGCGGCCAGGACTCGCTCAACGAACTGCGCACCTCGCTCGGCGCGGTGGCCGGTGAGCAGTACCGCAGCAACGGCATCGGCCCGGGCGTCCAGCTGATGCTCGACTCCGACCCGGCCGGCTACCTGGAGCGGGCGGCCGTGCAGAACCAGGTCGCCGACAGCCAGGCCGCGTTGCTGAAGCAGGCCCGCGACGCGCAGCGCAAGCTCGACCAGGACCGCGCCGAGGCCACCGCGATGCTCGCCCGACTCGACGCCGCGGGAGCGTCGCTGGGCGAGGAGAAGAAGCAGATCCAGGCCAAGCTCGCCGAGGCCGAGGCCCTGCTCAACAAGCTCAGCGCCGAGGACCGGGCCAGGATCAACGCCCAGGAGAGCGCCGAGAAGGCCAAGGCCGCCGCCCAGCAGGCCGCTGCGGCCGACCGCGCCGCGCGCGCTGCCGAGCGGCCCGCGCAGGGCGCCGCCACGGCACCCGCGACGCGCCCGGCCGCCGGAGCCACCCCGGCGGGAGCCGCCCCCGCCGGAGCCCCTGCCGGAACCCCCGCCGAAGCCCCTGCCGGAGCCGCCGCCGGACCCGCTCCGGCGAGCGCGGGCGGCCGGGCCGCCGACGTCGTCAGGTTCGCCACCGCCCAGCTCGGCAAGCCCTACGAGTGGAGCTCCACGGGACCGAACTCCTTCGACTGCTCCGGCCTCACCGGCGCCGCCTACCGCGCGGCCGGCGTCAAGCTCCCCCGGATATCCCAGGACCAGTGGAAGTCCGGCCCGCACGTCGCCCGGGGCGACCTCCAGCCCGGTGACCTCGTCTTCTTCTATGACGACATCCACCACGTGGGCCTCTACATCGGCGACGGCAAGATGATCCACGCTCCGCGCAAGGGGAAGAACGTCGAGGTCCTCCCGATCAGCGTGATGCCGTACATGGGCGCGGTGCGCCCGGCCTGAGCCGCGCCGGCCGGGACGGCCGTGCCTCGGTACCGCCCCTGGCGCCACGGGCCGGCCGCCCGCGGGCAACGCCGTAGCGAGGCGCTGCCCCGGCGGGTGGCCGTCGGCGCGCTCCTCGGGGAGGGCAGCGGGGCCACGGCGAAGCCGTGTCCGCACCGACGGGCAGGACCGCCGGAGGAACGGGCCCGTCCCGCAGCAACCGACAGCCCCGTGTGATGATCACCCGAGGGGACGACGCCGGCCCGGCCGTGCGTTGCGCCCGGGGGTCCGGGGGTCCGGCGACGGCGTGCCGCCGGGCCCCGTCCGGTCGAAACCCCGGCGCGCCGGGTTCGTCCACGGCCGGTCCGCCCGGGCCGGAAGCTAGGTTCGGCACCGTGACGGGCAACGACGCGGTCCTGGCCCTGGTGGTCACCACCGCGCTGGGTTTCGACTTCACCAACGGATTCCACGACACCGGCAACGCCATGGCGACCTCGATCGTCACCGGCGCCTTACGTCCACGCGCGGCGGTCGCCCTCTCGGCGGCGCTGAACCTGGTCGGCGCGTTCCTGTCGACCGCCGTCGCGGCGACCATCGCGAGCGGTCTGGTCGACAGCGCCGACGTGACCCTGGTGGTGGTCTTCGCGGGACTGGCCGGCAGCATCCTGTGGAACCTGACCACCTGGTACCTCGGCATCCCCTCCAGTTCCTCGCACGCGCTCATCGGCGGCGTGGTCGGGGCGACGATGGCGGCGGCCGGGGTCTCGGCCGTCAAGTGGCAGGGGCTGGTCTCCAAGGTGATCGTGCCCGCCACCCTGTCGCCGTTCATCGCCGGGACGGTCGCGGTGGTCGGCACCCACCTCGTCTACCGGCTCACCCGCGACGTCTCCCACGGCCCGCGCGACCACGGCTTCCGGATCGGCCAGATCGGTTCGGCCTCGATGGTCTCGCTCGCCCACGGCACCAACGACGCGCAGAAGACCATGGGCGTCATCACCCTGGCCCTGATCGCCAACGGCACCCTCCAGGCCGGCGCCACCTCCCCGACCTGGGTGATCACCTCCTGCGCGATGGCGATCGCCCTGGGCACCTACCTCGGCGGCTGGCGGGTCATCCGGATGCTGGGCAAGGGACTCATCGAGATCGAGTCGCCGCAGGGCATGGCCGCCGAGTCGGCCTCGGCGGCGGTGATCCTCTCCTCCACCGACTTCGGCTACTCGCTGTCCACCACCCACGTGGCCACCGGGTCGATCCTGGGCGCCGGGGTCGGCCGCAAGGGTGCCGTGGTGCGCTGGAACACCGCCCGCCGCATGGCGGTGGCCTGGCTGCTCACCCTGCCGGCCTCCGCGACGGTCGGCGCCGCGACCTACTGGGCCGCCCACGGGATCGGCGGGACCATCGGCGTCGTAGTGATCTTCATCGTGCTGGTCCTGGCCTCGATCGCCTTCTTCGCGGCCTCCCGCCGGCCGGCCGTGGCGGTGACGCCGGAGAACGTCAACGAAGCCTGGACCGGTTCGCTGGTCCCGGCCCCGGACGCCGGCGAGGTGGCCTCGTGAACTCCTGGATCAACCTCGACGCACTGTGGGGGATCGTCGTGGTGGGCCTCGTCGCCGGAGCCGGCCTGCCGGCCCTGTTCGCCCTCGGCCTGCGCGCCCTCAACCCGTCGGCCCGCCCCGCCGGGCGGTCTGCCGTGACCGGCCCCCCGGCCGCCGTCGGACCGGTCGGCTACGCAGTGGCCGTACTCTGCTTCGCCACCGTGCTCGCCGCGATCGCCTGGGGCATCTTCGTCATCGTCAACCACAGCTGAACGGCCGCGCCGCGGGCGAGGGAGCGTCACCCCGCCGCCGGGGCCCGCGCGGTGAGGGACCAGGGGGCGGCCCACAACGGAAGGACCTCGACGGTGGCACGGGCGTCGCGCCGGTGCCCGTCGGCGCCGCGCCCCGGGCCGACGGAGGGACAACGGGGACGGGTGCCGGCCGGCTGACGGGCGGCCTCGGAGTTCACTGGGCTCATGCGTCGCAACCTACTCCGGGACACTGACAGGCCCGGTGCGGGCGGATCGACGGGCCCGACCGGCACACCCCCTTCCGGCACGGAACGGGCGGTGGTGGACCGAGTCGTGCCCACGCCGGTCGGACGAGCCCGGTCGTCGGAGTGGCCGGGACGGGCCGTGTCACCCGGCGGTGCCCCGCAGCCGTCCGGGCGAACGGTGCGCCGGGGCGCGGGTGCTGCTCGCCGAGGGGGTGGCCGCCGGGGCCCGGTGGCCGCCGCACCTGCGGCGTTGTCGGTGTGCCGGGTTAGGTTGACGATCATCAGCCGGACCGGATGGGGGACGTCGTGACCGACCGCACGAGCGAGACGATCAGCTGGGAGGAGACGCGCGCGCTCATCGCCGCGCGGATCCCGCAGGGGGTGATCGACCGGCTCCGGCCGGTGCCCGCCGCTGAGCTGCGCCATCTGCGGACCCCGTTGCGCAAGCTCCGCACCGAACTGGTGCGCGAACTCTCGTCGGGCGACCGGGGCCGGTACTCCCCCGCGTACGACCAGCTCGCCGCACTGCAGTTGGCCGGGATCCTCGCCGCCGCCACCCCGGCCGAGGCCCTGGAGTGGCTCACCTCCCGCCGCCTCCTCGACGTCACCTGGCCGCGGCCTGGCGGCGGCTCCAGCAGCCCCGACCACCACACCGTCCTGCTGACCCTGCTCGCGCCGCACCGCGATGCGGCCTTCCACCGCGAACTCGCGGGCCGGCTCGCCGCATGGCTGCCCGCGCGGGGCGACGCCGCCCGGTGGCTGATCACCCACGGCCTCGCCCTCTGGTCCGGCGCCGAACCCCCCACCACCGACGGCTACGTGATCGGGTGGCTCCGCGAGGGCAGCCGGATGAGATCCCCCCACCGGGAGATCGGCGAATGGCTCGCCGACCAGGGCCTGCGCGAACCGGTGCCGCACCACCACTCGCTGCTCTCCTGGCTGCGGGCGCAGCCCCGGCTCGCCGAGTTGACCCGCCGGGTGTTCGAAGTCCCGGACGCCGGGGCCGAGTTCATCGAGGCGCCGTCGACCTGCGGCTGGGCCGAGTCGCTCGCCGCCGTGGCGGCCGAGGGGCTGCTCGACCGCGCCGAACTGACCGACCTCTGCCTGGGCCGACTGCTGCGCGGCGACCGACCCGGCAACCTGCGCGGTTTTCTGCGGCTGTACGCGGTGCTGGCCCTCGACGCCGACGAGATCCTCGCCCGGGCCGGGGACCACGTCCGGCTGGCCGCCGACGGCGCGCCGGGCGCCGCCAAGGCCGCCCAGGCGGCGCTGGTCCTCGTGGCGGAGCGGCTGCCGGCCGAGCTGTTCGTCGAACTCACGGCCGCCGTCCTGGCCCGCCCGGAGAAGGGCCTCGCCACCGTCCAGCTGGGCCGGGTCGACGCCGCGCTGCGCCGCGACCCGGCCGGGGCCGACGGCCTGCTGCCCGCCGTCGCCGTGGCTTTCACCCATCCGCTCCCCGCGGTCCAGGAGCAGGCCCTGCGCCTCGTCGCCCGCCACCTGTCGCACGCCGCACCCGCCGTCGCCGAGGCCGTGCGCGCCGCGGCCGCCGATCTCGGACCAGCCCTGCGGCCCGACGCCCACCGCCTGCTGGAGATCCCCGCCCCGCCCGCGGAGCCCCAGGCGGACGCGCGGGTCGCGACGGTACGCGTGGCGTGTGCCGAACTGCCGGCCGCACCCGCGGGGCCGCTCGACACGGCCGAGCGGCTGAGCGCCCTGATGGCCGACCGGGTGCCCGACCCGGGTGAGTTCGAGCTGGTGCTCGCCGCCCTGGTGGCGGAGCACCACCGTGACGCCGCCGCGCTCCGGGCCGCGCTGGCCCCGCTCGCCGCACGGCGCGCCGCGAACCCGGACCGGTTCCCGTTCATCCGTCAGGTCGACGGAGCGCTCGGTGTCCTGCTCGACGCTCTGACCGGCCAGGCGCAGGCGCCCCGGGCGAGCCTGGCCGTGCTGCTGGGCATGCCCGCCTTCATGCGCACCCTCGGCGTGGTCACCGCGGTGCGCGTGCACGAGGCGGCGTGTTCGGCCGTGGAGGCGCCGGTGCCGCTGCTGCTCGCCACGCCCACGGCCGGCGACGGCACGATCGACCCGGCCGTGCTGCTCGACCGGCTCGCCGCCTACCGGACCGCCGGTGCCCGCCCCTCACCCGCCGACCTGGCCCAGGCGTTGCTGCGGGTGGCCCCGCCCGCGCTGCCGGCCGTCCGCGCCGCGGCCGCCGGGCTCGGCTGGGAGCTGCCGCCGGACGTCGCGCCGCCCGCACCCCGCCGGTTCCACACCCAGACCGCGAACATGCCCGAGCGGCTCGACGGCGTCGGCCGGGCCCCTGCTCCGGTCGTGCGCATCGCACCGTGTGCCCCCGAGGCCGCGCCGGCACCCGAAGGCATCACCGGTCTCCTCCACGCCGTCCCCGACCCCACCGAGTACGCCCGGTTCGTGGACCTGCCGTCGACGCCGGCCACCGACCTCGTCCAGTTCGCCTGGGTGGCGCCATGGCACCCGGAGACCGTCGCGGCGCACGGCGTCCCGGCCGCGGTGTTCCGGGTGGACGCGCCCGGTCCCCGGGAGCCGAACCCCCTGCTGCCCCGGCTCGCGGAGATGCCGGGCGAGTTCGGACCGGTGAGCCACCTCCTGCTGGCCTACGGGCTGACCGCCTCCCGGGCGGAGAACCGCACCGCCGCGCTGGACTTCCTGCTGGCGGCGGGCGCCCAGGGCCGGCTCCGGCCGGAGGTGCTGGGCGGATGGATCGCGGCACTCTGGAGGCTGTCCGCGGCCAAGCCGAACCGGGTCCTGCCCGTCCTGGCCGAAGCCGCGCGCGCCGGTGCGGGCCGGACGACCTGGGCCGTGCTCACGGCCGTGATCACCGAGCTCGCCACCGAGCCCGGCCGGCGAGGACTGGCCGACGCGCTGGTCCTCGCCGCCGAGTGCGCGGTGGCCGAGGGCATCCGTGAGGCGCTCCCGGCCCTCGACGCCCTGAGCGCCGCGGGGGCGCCGGCGCGCGTCCGGGCGGAATCGGCCCGACTGGCCGGGATCCTGACGGGGTGACGGCCGCGCGGGCTGTCGACGGCCCGGCCCGGGCGCCGGCGCGCGCCGTCGTCCTCCACCGCCCCGCTTCGCGGTCCGCGCCGCCCGGGCTCACCGGTGCGACCGTCGTCACCGGCTGGAAGTACGCCGGCTCCGCCGGTTCGCCCACCGGGGCGCCGTGGGCCTCGATCCAGGCGAAATGACGGCCCGTCCGGTCATCACCTCGCAGTCCGGCGTAGGCCGGTCCGTCCAGGGCCGCCCGGCGTGCGCTGCCGGGCGGCGGGCGACCGATCCGGCAACTGGAGTCCGGTCCGGACCTCTGAGGTCCGGACCGTCCTTCGGCTACCGGTAGGGCGTGGTGGCGGCGGGCCCCGCCGTCACCGGATCGGGTGAAGATCGCCCGATCGCCGGACAGTACGGCCCGGGCCCCGGCACGCTCATGACGGCCTCGCGGAGATCGCGGGCCGGTGGCGAGCGGAGGGGCGGCAGTGGTGGTGGAGCAGGTCTTCGGAGGTCTCGCGCCGCCCGGGGGAGCGGCCGTGCCCCGGCCGGCCGCAGGGGAGCGCTCGGCCCCGGTGCCACGTCATGTCGCCTGTGTGATGGACGGGAACGGCCGCTGGGCGGCGCGGCGCGATCTGCCCCGCACCTCCGGTCACCGCGCGGCCGAGGCGACGGTGATCGACGTCATCGAGGCGGCCCGGGCGTCCGGCGTCCGGTGGCTCAGCCTGTACGCGTTCTCCACCGAGAACTGGAGCCGCCCCGGCGAGGAGGTCGACTACCTCCTGCACCTGGTGCGCCGGGTCGTGCGCAAGCACGCTCCGCTGTTGCACGCGCGCGGGATCCGCTGCCGCTTCCTCGGCGGCGCGGATCCTCGGATCCCGGCCGCACTGGCCCGCGACTTCGCGGACCTGACGACGCTGACCAGCCGCAACCGGGGCATGACCCTGACCGTGGCGTTCGACCACGGCGGGCGCCGGGACATCGTCGAGGCCGCGCGCTCGCTGATCCGCAGCGGTGCGGCGGCCGAGACCCTCGACGAGGAGGGCTTCGCGGCCCACCTGCCGTTCCCTGACACCCCCGACGTGGACCTGGTCATCCGGACCTCCGGGGAGCAGCGCATCTCGAACTTCATGCTCTGGCAGGTCGCCTACGCCGAGTGGATCTTCCCGCCGGTGCTCTGGCCCGACTTCCGGGCGACGCACTTCCTGGAGTGCCTGAACACCTATCAGCGACGCCACCGCCGCTTCGGCGGGGTGGCGGCCGACACGAATGGAGAGGCCGGATCGTGACCCGGACGACCGACGACCACCCGGACGGCGAGCACCCCGCCCCCGGAGGCGGAGCCACCCCCACACCCGAGTCGACCGCCGGAGCCGGAGCCACCCCCACACCCGGGTCCGCCGCGCGGCCCGGACCGCTGTTCGGCCCGGGCACGCGGTTCCACCGCCTCTTCGACGACCCGTGCTGGGCCGCGGCCATGATCCGGGCGACGGTGCTGGAAGCCGCCTACCCGCAGATCGGTGCGGCCCTGGTCGACAGCTCGACCTTCCTCACCCACCCCTGGCGCCGGATGACCAACACCCTGCGCAGCCTGCAGCGCGTGACCGGTGCGGACGAGGCGGCCCGGGACCGGGAGGTGGCCCGGCTCAACCGGATGCACGCGCGGATGAGCGGCACCGACGCGGCGAACCGGCCCTACGACGCGATGGACCCGGCGGCCCGCGCGTGGGTGGTCGCCACGATGTTCGAGAGCGCCGTCACCATGTTCCGCTGGAGCGGGCGGCCGCTCGACCAGGCCGCGATGGAGGAGCTGTACGCGCAGTTCGTGGCCTTCCAGACGCTGCTGGGCGACTCCTCCGGCCAACTCCCCGCCTCCCTGCGGGACTTCTGGCCGTACTACGACCGGGTGGTCGAGGAGGAGCTGGAGAACACCGAGGCGCTGCGCACCATCCTGTACCACCTCTTCGACCACCTTCCGGCGCCTCCCCTGCTGGAGGGCGTGCCGACGCTCTGGGCGGCCGGCCGGGCCCTCGCCGGGCCGGCGATCGGGGTGGTCACGGTGGCCTCCCTGCCGGAGACGTTCCGCAGGCGGGCCGGACTGACCGAGGTCCCCGGCGCCCAGGCCCTGAGCCAGGCCGCCTACCTGGCCCTCGGTTCGGCGCGCCTGTTGCCGGACGGCTGGGTCACCGCCGACAACCTCCTCGACCTGATCTCGCTGTCACCCGACAGCGACGACCCCCGGGCCAGGGCGCTGGCCGCCGTGGGCGACGGGATGAAGCGGTTCGGTGCCCTGCTGCGACTGGTCACCCCGCTCCCGGACGAGCCCGAGCGGCCCGGTGCCGGGAGGCCGTCGGGGCGGTCGGCACGGGCGGGTGCCGGGCGGCGCGGCGCGGAGGAGTTCTTCGACACCGTGCTGGACCAGACCGGGAACGGCTACCTGGACTGGCCCGACCTGGCGGCCATGGCACGGGAGCTGTCCGGCCGCCTCGACCTGGACGAGCCGGAGGAGACCAGGCTCTACGACGCCTATGCCGCCTGGTGGCGTGAGCTCCAGTCGGCGCTCGACACGGACGGCGACGGCCGGGTCAGCCGACAGGAGTACGCGGAGGCGGTCCCCTCCCTCGCCGGCCCCGCCCTGATCCGGGTCGCCGAGGTGCTGTTCGACGTGACCGATGCCGACGGCAACCAGAGCATCGACGCGGACGAGTACCGCGCGCTCTTCCGCACCGGCTTCCACCGCGAACTGCTCGACTCGAACGGGACGTACACGCGGGCCGCGTTCATCAAGGACTTCCTCGCCTTCATGGCGGGCCGTCAGCGCTCCACGGCCTACGACCCGCTGCTCGCCCAGGCGTGATCCGGGCGGGGCGGTGAGGTGGGGGACGCCGGCGGGTACGGCGGCGGCGCTCGGGGCGACCCGGTCACGCCGCCGTCACGGGAAATTCACAGCACGGGGTCTACTCGCATAGAGGGCGCCGGGGCCATCCTGGCCCGGTCCGAGGTTCAGCGCCCTCACCGGGAGACGCAGATGAAGCCCCGCACCGCAGCCACCGTCATCGCCCTGGCCCTGGCCGGGCTCGCCGTCACGGCGCCCACGGCCGGCGCCAGTGGCACCAAGGTCTCGCAGTCGACCGCCGCCGGTCAGTTCAGGAGCGCCGGTATCACGTGGAGTTCCAGTGGCGGCTGTACCACCCGGTCCAACTCCACCTGCACGTCGTTCGAGCAGATCAACTCCGGCACGGTGAGCACGATCATCACCCTGAAGCAGTCCAGCGGCTGCGCCATCAACATCACGGGCGGCACCGAGGTGGGCCACGCCTCCGGAACGTACAGCCACTACAACGGCTACAAGGTCGACATCTCCCGCAACTCCTGCATCGACGCCTACGTCCAGAACTCCTTCACCTACATCGGCTACCGGGGTGACGGCTACCCGCAGTGGAAGGCCGCGTCGGGCAACCTCTACTGCAACGAGGGCAACCACTGGGACATCCTGGTCTACTGACCCCGGCCTCCGGTGGGGGCGGGCCCGGCCTGCCCCCACCGACCGGCCGGATCGCGGTGCGGTGGGCGCCCGGCGAACGCGCGTCGCCGCGGTCGGGGCGACCAGCGGCGACGGAACTCCGCTGCGGCGCAGCCCACTTCCGCCCGGCCGCGCCTCCTCTCCCCGGCCCGCTCCCTGCTCCTCACCCCTGCTCCTCACCCGTGCCCCGCGCCGGGAACCGGCCCGGCATCGGCCCGGCGGCGAACCCTGGCCCGGTCGCCGGCCGTTCAAGGGAGGAGGAGTACGGAACAGTCGAACCAGCCCGCGGGAGTGACAGATGCCGAAGTACCGAGGCGCCCACCGGATCACGGTGACCGGCGTGCAGGCCGACCGGCCGCAACGGGCCGTGGCGACCGTCCGGGGCGGCGGCACCGTCGTGGTGCCGGGCGTCGTCGGTGCCAGCGAGCTGATCGATGCCGCGGACTGGGAGCTCTCCGTCGAGCACGAGCACGACGGCGCCTGGGGGCCCAGCATCCGCGCCGTCGTGGGCCGCTGGGAGGAGCGTGGCGGCACCCACAGCCAGGTGGTTCGGTGCACCGACCGCGACCGGAGCGGCTACCCCGGCGGCCGCAGCCTCGTCCTGCGGATCGACCGGGAGGACCCGCGCCCACCGGCGGCCCCCGCGTCCGCCCCAGCGCCCCGGTGGGCCGGTACCGAGTCGGCCGGCCGCCAGGAGGCCCCGGGCCGGGGCGGCGCCCGGATCAGCACCTCCGGCTCCGACCTCCCGTCGACCCGCACCGCCGACACGGCCACCACCTCCCGCGGCTTCCACACCACCTCCGGCGGCTGGTAGTCCGCGGCCTCGTCGGCCGTCAGGGGCGGCGTCCACGACGTGGGCACCGGCCCGGCGGCCGCTCGCGCACCCGCCCGGTACCGCCCCCGTGACAGCGGGGTCGCAGACCGGGCACGCGGGGCCCGGAGAGCGCCGGCGACCCACGGCGGCTCAGCGCAGGTCGTGGCGGGTGCCGTCGCCGACGGCGCGGAGCTTGTCCGGGTTGGCCACGTTGTGGATCGTCGAGATGCGCCCTTCGGGGTCGAACTCGAAGGTCAGCGTGGCGACCACGCGGTCCGGGCCGCGGAAGACCAGGCCCGGGCCGCCGTTGATCGAGGTGAGCTCCGCCCGCATCTGCCCGGGCTCGATGCCCTGGTAGGTCACGCTGCCGAGCGCGGCGAACCAGCGGGCCACCGTCTCCAGGCCGACGACCGGCTTGAGGGCCTGGCGGACCTTGCCGCCGCCGTCGGTCCACAGCGTCACGTCCGGGGAGAGCAGCTCCATGAGGGTGTTGATGTCGCCGCCCGACGTCGCCGCGAAGAACCGCTCGGTGACGTCGCGTCGGCGGGCGGCGTCCGCCGTGAAGCGGGGCCGGCGGGCCTGGACGTGCTCGCGGGCGCGGTGCCCCGCCTGGCGCACGGCCGGCTCCGAGCGCTCGACCGCCTCGGCGATTTCCGCGTAGCTGAAGGCGAAGACCTCCTTCAGGACGAACACGGCGCGCTCCAGCGGGCTCAGCGTCTCCAGGACGACCAGCAGGGCCATCGAGACCGAGTCGGCCGCGGCGATGTCCTCGGCGGTGTCCGGGAGGGTGAGGATCGGTTCGGGGAGCCACGGGCCGACGTAGGTCTCGCGCTGGTGGCGGGTCGACCGGAGCCGCTCCATCGCCAGGTTGGAGACGATCCGGGCCAGGTAGGCCTTGGGGTCGGCGACCTGGGAGCGGTCGGCCGCCGACCACTTGAGCCAGGCGTCCTGGACCACGTCCTCGGCATCGGCGGCGGTGCCGAGGAGGCGGTAGGCGACGGAGAAGAGCAGGGTGCGGTACTGCTGGAAGACGAGCTGGTCGGCGTCGTCCTGTCGGGGCTGGGTCACTTGGCGCTCCGGATCCTGGTGTAGCGGCCGCCGTGCGGCCAGAACGCGCCCGAGGCGGGCATCTTCTTCATGCGGGCGAAGGTCGGCCACGGCGCGGCGCTGACCGTCTCCTTGTACTTCGCGGCCCGCTTGCCGGTCAGCACGAGCCGGCGCGGGGTGTCGTCGGGGTGGGTGAACTGGACGACGGCGTCGTGCCGGCCCAGGCTGACGGGTGTGTGGTAGTAGCCGAAGCGGAAGGGCTTGGGCTCCTTGCCGGCCAGGACCCGCAGGATCGAGAGGGCCGCGTGCACGCCGGTGGGCATGCCGCTCTGGCAGGTCCCGTGCATCACGCCGTAGCCCTGGCGGACCGCCGCCGCGTCGCCCACGGCGTAGACGTCCGGGTGGGAGACCGAGCGCAGGGCCGGGTCGGTGACCACACGGCCGCGCTCGTCGACGGTCAGGCCGGCGGCGGCGGCCAGCGGGGAGACGCGGGTGCCGCTGGTCCACAGCACCGCGTCCGCGGGCAGGACGGTGCCGTCCGCGAGTTCGACGGCGTCCGGCAGGACCTTGGCCACCTCGACGCCGGCGCGCGCCCGCACACCGAGCCGGGCGAGCGCCGCGTCCAGGTGGGCCTTGGCCTTCGGGTGCATGGTCGCGCCCGGCTCCTGACGGCCCAGCAGCTCCACCCGGAGCTGCGGGTACCGCTCGGCGATCTCCGCCGCGGCCTCCACTCCGGTGAGGCCGCTGCCGCCGACCACGACGGTCCCGCAGCCGAGCCGGGCCAGCCGGTCGGCGAGGAGCGCTGCGTCCTGCGGGCTGTCGAGGGTGTGGGCGTGGTCGTCCACGCCGGGGACGGCGTCGGTGTCGGCGACGCTGCCCAGGCCGTAGACCAGGGTGTCGTAGCGCAGGACCCGGTCGTCGTCGATCCGGACGGTCTTGGCCCCGGCGTCCACGGCGGTGACCCAGCCGCGGACGAAGGTCGCACCGGTGCCGTCCAGCAGCTCCGGGATGCTCATCGCGGCCGTCTGCTGGCCGGTGGCGGTCATGTGCAGCCGGAGCCGCTCGGTGAAGTGCTCGTCGGGGTTGACCAGCGTCACCCGCAGATCCGCGCGCTTGCGGGTGCGGGCCGCGAGCTGGATCGCCGCGGAGAGTCCGGCGTAGCCGGCGCCCAGGACCAGGACCTCGTGCTGCCGTGTTGCTGTCGTGTTCGTCATCGTCGTCGTCGCCTTCGTGTCGGTCGTTCCCGCCGTGCGGACAACCACCAGACGCGAGCTGCCCTCCCGTTCGTGACACGGGGCCGAAGTGACCCGCGTCACACCGCCGAGAGGAGTGCGCGGGCGCGCGGCACAAGCCCCCCGAGTGCCGCGACGCAGCGCATTCAACCATGATCGACTCGGCGTCGCGGGGGAGCCGGGGAACGGCGGCGCGCCGCCTGGCCGGCGCCGGCCTTCGGAGGAGCTCCGGAGGCGTCCACTAACTTCCCTGTGTTCTTTCGAAGTTGGCCGCCCGAGTGGGATCGGCCCGGTAGGAATGGGGGCGCTCGGCCCGGCCGGGTCGGGCGGAGGGGCGCGGGGCACGGAGCCGGCCGCACCCGGGTGCGGCGGGGGTGTCACCCCTCGACCGCCGTCACTCCGACTCCCGGCTCACCGATCAAAGAGGCGCGATGCGTTCGTTCACCAAGACCCTGCCCGCCCTGCTCGCCGTCGCGGCACTGACCGCCACCACCACCGCCGCCGTCGCGCCCGCCGCGACGGTGTCACCCGAGGGGGCCGGTCCGGTGGCCGCCGACAGACCGCGGGGTCTGGAGGTCGCCGTCCCGGCCTACGTCCTGCCCGGCGACCCCATGCTCGCCGGTCTGCCGACCACCCACCCGGCGCCGTCGATCGTCATCCTCAACCCCTACAACGGCTACGCCCCGTTCGACGCCACCTGGCAGGCGCGCGCCGACAGCCTGCGCGCCGCCCCCACCGCGCACGGCGGCCGCACCCGGGTCCTGGGCTACGTCGACACGGCCCACGGCACGCTGCCGCAGGCCGTGGTCCGGGCCACCGTGGACAACTACGTCAGGACCGCCGACCACCGGCTGCACGTCGACGGCATCTTCTTCGACCAGTCGCAGCGGGACTGCGGAGCCGGCAACGCCGACCGGGACTACTACGCGGAGCTGCGCGCCTACGTCCAGGAGACCGTCTACGCGGTGGCGCCGCAGGCCCGGGACCTGGTGGTGGACAACCCCGGCACCGCGGTCGCGGACTGCTACCTGGAGCCCGGCCACCGTACGGCCGACGTCTTCGTGACCTTCGAGGGCAGCGGTGCCGACTACGCCGACGGCTGGCTGGGCGGCAACGTCTTCAACGCCGCCGCCGGCTACTACTCCGGCGCGACCCTCGATCCCAGCGGCACGGCGTTCTGGCACCTGGTGTACGACACCCCGGACGCGACCGCCATGCGCGCCACCCTGGACACGGCCTTCACCCGCGGCGCCGGCTACGTCTACGCCACCGACGACGAGCTGGACATCCCGTGGGACGCCGCCCCGGGTTGGGGTTTCGCCACCGAGACCGCCTACGCGGCCACCAAGGGCTGACGGGGGGCTGCCCGTCGCCGGGGTCCGGGCGCCCGGGCCCCGACGGTGGCGGGGGCCACCCAGGTGGGGCGTCTCGCCGCCGCCTTGCGAAGGGCCGGAGCTGAACCGGAGTACGGCTCCGTTTCGTTCTTCCTGGTGTCCTCGGGTGCTCCGCCGACCCGTGCCGGAGCGCCCGGACCGTCGGTGCGCACCCGAACGCCCCGTCGGCGTGCGGTGCTCCGGGGTCCGCCGTCGCGGCGGGTTGCTCTTCTGGACATTATATGTCGGTAGCCTATATATGTAGCTGCATGACACAACGCTCCACGCAGCCGCAGACCCTGCCGCGGCCCGCCGTCCCCGACGAGGGCCGGGCCGGTGCCACGGAGACCGCCGGGCCCGCCCGTCCCGCCGACGGCCTGTCAGGCCTGTTGGGCCTGGTGGCGCTGCGGTTCGAGGTGGCCCGCGGCCGGCGCTGGTTCTGGCCGGTGGTCCTGCTGGCCGGATACGCGGTCGAGGTCCTCTTCCGCCTGGTGCTCGTCCGGCACCTGAGCTACCCCTCGGTGCACCCTGACGAGGACTCCTACCTGGTCCTCGCCCGCGTGCTGGCGGGCCGGCCGACCACCGAGATGCCGGTCGGTGTGGTGATCCCGGGCGGCTACCCGCTGCTGATCTCCTCGGCGTTCCGGATCGCCGACGACCCGGTCACCGCCTATCACCTGATCATGGGGATCAACGCGCTGCTGAACGCGCTGGTCTTCCCGCTGGCCTACCTGGCGCTGCGCCGGCTGGGCCTGCGCCGGCTGCTGGCGTACGTCTTCGCCGGGGCCACCGCGCTGCTGCCGCCGGTGATCTTCTACTCCGAGTTCGTCATGTCGGACACCGTGCTGCCGGTGCTGATCCTGGCCTGGCTGCTCTGCCTGCACGGCTGGCTGAGCGAGGGCCCGGTCAAGCACCGCTCCTGGTACGCGGCCGGCACCGCCGCGGCCGCCGCGTACTCGATGGCCGTGCACGACCGCGGCGGCGTGGTGGTGGCGCTCACCGGGGTGGTCCTCGTCGGCGTCCTGGCGCTGCGCTGGGCCCCGTGGCGCACCACGCTGGTCGGCCTCGGCTCCCTGGGCGTCGGCGTGGTGGGGGTCAAGGCGCTGTCCTGGTGGCTCGACCGCCAGTTCACCGTCGAGCCGAGCGACGTCGGCGGATACCTCTGGAAGGGCCTCACCGACCCCGACAAGACCGGGATGACGCTGACCCGGGTGGCCGGGCAGCTCTGGTACTTCATCGTCTCCACCTGGGGCATCGGCGGCCTGGCGGTCGTGGTCTGCCTGTTCGCGCTCTTCAGTGGCCGCTTCCCGCGCCCGGACCGGATCGCCGGCGGCGTGCTGGCGGCCCTACTGGTCGGCACCGCGCTCGCCTCCGCCGCCGCTCTGCCGGACGACGGGCGGGTCGACGACTGGGTCTACGCCCGCTACCTCTCGTTCCTGGTCCCGGCGGCGTTCGTCGTCGGCGCCGCCGTCCTCTCCAGGCTCGGCCGCCGCCGGCTCGCCGTCACGGCGGCCGCCACGGTCGGCCTCACGGTGCTCCTCGGCAAGCTGGTCGTCTGGTCCGCGGGCTCGGCGCTGACCACCAAGCTGTTCATCGGCTGGGCCCTGCCGGACGTCACCTTCCTGGCCACCGACTGGATGCGGCTGAACGTCATGCGCTCGTCCGTCGCCGCCTTCGTCGTCCTGGGCGCGGTGGTCCTGTTCCTGGCCGCGGGCGGGCGCCGGGTGCTCTGGGCGATCGGACTCTCGCTCGCGCTGTTCGCCGGCTTCGCCACCGCCACCATCACCGAACAGGTCAGCTACCCGCACGCGAACTACCGCAAGCCGCTGGCGACCGGCTTCACCAAGGCCTCCGGGCTCAAGCCCACGGACAACGTGGTCCTCGCCTGGGACCTCGACGGGGGCCTGCGCAACGCCCAGGCCTTCGAGGTCTACCGGGGCCGGGTCTGGTACCGCGACCCGCGCTGGCAGCCGGTCCCCGCGGAGGCGACCGTCCTGGTCACCCCGGCGGCCCCGGAGGGCAAGGCCACCGACGGGTACTGGCCGGAGCACCCCGCCGAGTGGTACGTCGCGAAGGAGAACCGGGCGCAGGGCTGGGCGCTCTGGCGCAAGTCCTGACCACGGGCGCCCGTCGGCCGTTGCTGGCGCCCATGCCCGTCGCCCGCCGGGCCGACCGCGTGACCGGGTCGGCCGGGCGGGCCGGACGGGGTCCGCCGAGCGGACGGCGCGGTCCGGCCGGGCGGACGCCCCGTGTGGCCCCGGTCACCTGTGCCGCACCTCACAGGTGTTCCCGAAGGCGGCCCTCATGCCCGCTCTGACCTGCTGGTTCGCCCGTGGGCAGGCCGACGCCCCAGGTGCCTGGACGGGGTGGGCCGGTGGTCCGCGGCTTGCGAAGGACGCGTCCGTTCGCACAAGCTCCACCCTCGACGGGCTCTCCTCCGCTCCTGCCGCGGACGGGGCCCGCGGCTCTCCAGGGGGGCAGGAAAGGTACTGCCACAGCATGAGAACCCTGCGAAACAACGCCCGACACCGCCGCGGCGCGCCGACGGCGTGGAAGCGGCTGACCGTCGCCGGACTCGCGGCCGCGGCCGTGACCGCCGGCACCGCGACCTGGGCGGTGCAGTCCGAGGCGGCCACCAGCCCGGTCACCGTCGACTCGCTCGGCATCACGCCGACCTCGCCCGCGCCGGACTCGCCCGTCACCGCCACCGCCAAGGTGCACGCGAACAAGCGGCTCAAACTGCAGAGCCTGACCATCGCGGTGCGCTCGGCGAGCGGCGCCAACTACGACTTCCCCGGGGCAGTCGCCACCACGCTGGGCACCCGGCAGACCACCGTCACGCCGAAGAGCCGGACCTTCCCCAGCGGCTCGTACACCTATTTCGTCGCCTACCAGGCCTCGGACGGCTGGCACAACCTGACGCCGGTCCACAGCTTCACGTCGAGCGGCGGCACCGTGACGCCGACGCCGACGCCGACGCCGACGCCGACGCCCACCCCCACGCCGACCCCCACGCCGACCCCCACGCCGACCCCGACGCCGACGCCGACCCCCACCCCGACCCCCACCGGCGGTCCGCTGGGCATCGCGGGCAGCTGGCGCCCGGTGTTCGCGGACGAGTTCAACGGCAGCACCGTCGACAGCGCCACGTGGACGCCCAACTGGTTCGGCTGCCAGACCTGCACCACGCAGCCGGTCAACCCCGACATCGAGCTGGCGGCCTACGCCCCGTCGCAGTCCACCGTCAGCGGCGGCTCGCTGCACCTGAACATCGCCCAGCAGCCGACCGTGGTCAACGGCAAGACCTACCCGTACCGCTCCGGCATGCTCTCCTCCAACGGCAAGGCGGAGTTCACCTACGGCGCCTTCGAGGCACGGATCTACCTGCCCGCCGCCGGCTCGCAGATCGCCAACTGGCCGGCGTTCTGGACGGACGGTCACAACTGGCCGGCCGACGGCGAGATGGACGTCATGGAGGGCCTGGGCGGCCAGGCCTGCTACCACTACCACTCGCCGTCCGGCGGCCCCGGCGGCTGCGCTACGGGCAACTACAGCGGCTGGCACACCTACGGCGCCGAGTGGAAGCCGGGTTCGGTGACCTACTTCTACGACGGCAAGCAGGTCGGACAGATCACCACCGGCATCAGCTCGTCGCCGCAGTACCTGATCCTGAACAACGCCGTCTGGTCCGGCGGCGGTCCGTCGGCGACCCCGGCCGACATGCAGGTCGACTACGTGCGGGTCTGGCAGCACTGACCTGCCGTCCAGCAGCACAGTACGGCGGTGGCCCGACCTCCCGGGGTCGGGCCACCGCCGTTCCCGGAGCGTCCGCGTCGTTGGATCCCCGTTCGGCCTCCGGGGCCCGAACGGCCGTCGGTCGGCCGGGCCGGACCAGGTGCGCGTCCGTGGCCGACCGAGGCGGGGAACCGGAAACCGGCTCCCCGCGGGTGCGACCGAGGCCCCGCGCTCCGGGGGAAGCGCGGGACCTCGGTGGATCAGGAGCCCGGACCGGGCGACCCGGCCGGGCCGGGGGCGGCCACCGTCCGAGCGGTGCGGCTGGGCTGTGCGACCGCGGCACGGCCGGGTTTCCCGTCGAGCCGTGCGCAGGCTGGGCTGGCCCCTACGGGACTTCGGGCACGGGAGCCCTCGGTCGCGTCGGGGGACGCGGGACGATCGAGGCGGCGGCCAGGCAGCCGGCGGCGAGGAACCAGGCGCCGAGGACGTCCAGGGGCCAGTGCACCCCGAGGTAGATACGGCTGAGGCCGATCGAGCCCGCGAACAGGGCCGCGGTCACGACGGCGGCCCGGGCCGCCCGGGGGTGGGCGCGGGCGACGGCGAGGGCGAGCAGGCCCGCGCAGAGCGCGGAGGTGAAGGCGTGTCCGGACGGGAAGGCGAATCCGGAGGCGGTGAACGCCCAGTCGGTTCGCGGCGGCCGGGGGCGGCCGAAGGCGTGCATCAGGCCCTGGCGCAGCAACTGGCCCGCGGCCAGGCAGAGCACGGGGGCGAGCACGGTCCCGGCGGTCGCACGGCGGGACCGTGGGGCGGGGGAGGCGCGCAGGGTGACGAGGCCCGCGGCCAGCACCAGGAGGTAGGGCGCGACGCCCGTGCCGAGCGAGGTGACGGCGAGGGCCACCGTCTCGGCGACGGGCGGGCGGTGCGCGACGCTCCAGTCGACGGCGGTCCGTTCGAACGGGAAGGGTGCCCAGTCGTGCGCGGCGAGTACGGCCGCCAGCACGGCGAACGCCGCCCAGCTCCCGGCGAGGACGGCGGGCCGTCGGCGGCCGGTCACGCGGCGAGCCATCGGTGCGCGCCGCCCGACCGGGCCCGGTCCACCACGCCCCCGCCCCGCCCGGCCAGGAGGCCGAGCCCGTATCCGGCGCAGACGCCCACCAGCGCGCCCAGCGCGACATCGTGCGGGTAGTGGACGCCGACCAGCACCCGGGAGGCGCCCATCGCGACGGCCAGGAGCAGCGCGAGCGCGCCGATGCGGCGGCTGACCTGCCACAGTACGGCGGCGCCGGCGAACACGATGACGGTGTGGTTGCTCGGCAGCGACCAGTCCCCGGTGCCGGGGCACGCCTCCAGCGTGGTGCCGGCGTCGAGGACCTGGCACGGCCGTGGCTCGTGCAGCAGGCTTTTGAGGACGGTGTCGGCGGCGAACACGGCGGTGACCACCAGCGGCGCGCCGAGAGCCCGGGCCATGGCGGCGCCGTCGTCGGCGCGGGCGCGCCACCAGGCCCAGAGCATCAGGACGGCCAGGAGTCCCAGCCCGTAGGCGGAGAACGCGGTGATCACCTCCCGGGCGGGAGCGGGAAGGTGCTGGGCCCAGTGGTCGGCGCGCAGGTACAGGCCGGCGTCGATCGGGCGGCCGTCGAGGGCGAGCGCGGTGGCGGCGGCCGTCATCGGGCTTCCCGGCGGCGGCGCGAGCGGAGGACTTCGAGCACGAGGGGCAGCAGGGAGACCGCGATGACGACGCCGACGATCGGCAGGAGGTAGTGGTCGACATCGGGCACCGACGAGCCGAGCGCGTAGCCCGCCAGGACGAGACCGAGGGTCCAGACGAGGCCACCCACGGTCTGCCAGATCGTGAAGGTGCGGACGTCGACCCCCAGGGCTCCGGCCAACGGGTTGAGCACGGTGCGGACCACGGGGACGAACCGGGCGAGGACCACGGCCCTGCCGTGGCCGTAGCGGGTGAGGAGTTCCTCGGCCCGCAGGGCTCCCTCGTGCAGCCGTCTGTTGCGGGAGCGGGCGAGCAGCGCGCTGCCACCGCGCCGCCCGATGACGTAGCCGACCTGGGCACCCGCGAGGGCCCCGACGGCGGACGCGCTCAGGACCTGGGCCAGGTCGAGGTGCGGTCCGCTGTGCGAGCCGGTGGTGCACAGCAGGCCCGCGGTGAACAGCAGGGAGTCACCCGGCAGGAAGAAGCCGATCAGCAGACCGGTCTCCGCGAAGAGGACCACGGCGATGCCCAGGGCGCCGAACGCGCCGAGAAGGGAACTCGCGTCCAGCGGATTGACGGCCAGCAGGGCGGATGAGGAGAGCATCACGGGGTTGCGCCTTTCCAGAGGGAGCTGTTCGAGCCGTTCGGGGCGGCCGCGGCCGGAGCGCGGTTCCGGTGTCTCCGCGCGCGGCCCGGCCGTGCCGACCGGGTGGATCAGCCGCCCAGGACCGCGTTGCCGGTGACCGTGCCGGTGGCCCCGTCGACGGTCACCAGGTGCCGGACACCGTCCGGGCCGAGGACCACGGCCTGCCAGCCCCGGCCGCCGCCCTGCTCGGTGACCGCGGTCAGCGACTCGGCCTTGCCGCCCGCGACCCCGGAGGTGGCCTTGACCACCGCGTCGGCCGCGTCCAGTGACGGCAGCGGCGCCGGTGCGCCCTGCGCACCGCGGTGGTCCTTGCGCACACCGTCCCGGCCCTCGGGACCGTGGTGGCGCCCGCCGCCCTGCGCGGCCGTCGCCGAGTGCCCGTCGCGTCGTTCGCCGTCGTGGTGGACCGCCACCGCGGCCGCCCCGCCGCCGACCACCACGACGGCCGCCGCACCCGCCACGGCCCACCGTGCCCGACGGCCACCCGGCCACGGCCACCGGCCCCGCGCCCCACCGACGCTCCCGCCGCCCGGCTCCTGCGGCGACCGCGTCCCGCCTCTGGGCTCGCTCACTGCGCCCACCCCGATCCTGTGACAAGGCCCGGGACCTGCGCCCGGACGGTACGGCCAGCATGACCGGGCGTTGCTGAAGGACAGCTGAAGACCTGAAGGCTCCTTCAGCCGCCCGGCCGGCGGACCTGCCACCCTGGGGGCATGCGAGTACTGGTGGTGGAGGACGAGCGCCGACTGGCCCTGGCGCTGCAGCACGGGCTGACCGCCGAGGGGTTCACCGTCGACATCACCCACGACGGCCTCTCGGGCCTGGCCAAGGCCATGGACCAGGCCTACGACGTGATCGTGCTCGACATCATGCTGCCCGGTCTCAACGGGTACCGGGTGTGCGCGCGGCTGCGGGCCGCCGGCAGCGACGCCGGCATCCTGATGCTGACCGCCAAGGACGGCGAGTGGGACGAGGCCGAAGCCCTGGACACCGGAGCCGACGACTACCTGTCCAAGCCGTTCTCCTTCGTCGTCCTCGTCGCCCGCCTCAAGGCCCTCGCCCGCCGGATCGGCAGCCGCGCACCCCGGCGCACCGTCCTGGGCGACCTCGTGGTCGACTCCGCCGCCCGCACCTGCACCCGGGCCGGCACCGCCATCGCGCTCACACCCCGCGAGTTCGCCGTCCTGGACCACCTCGCCCGCCGGGCCGGCGAGGCCGTCTCCAAGCGCGAGATCCTCGACGCCGTCTGGGACAGCGCCCTCGACAGCGACCCCAACACCGTCGAGGTGCACGTCAGCGCGCTGCGCCGCAAGATCGACACCCCCTACGGCAGGGCCTCGGTGCAGACGGTCCGCGGCACCGGCTACCGCCTGGCGGCCGACGGTGGCTGACCCGACCACCGGCCCCGCACCCCGCCGGCCCGCCGCCTACCGCCGGGCACGCACCGCCCTCGGCAGGCTCCTCGGCCACCCCCGCACGGTGGCCCTCCTGGACCGCCTGGCCCCGCGCTCGGTCCGCACCCGGACCACCGCCGCCGCCTGCCTCAGCGTCGCCGTCGTCCTCGCCGTCGCCTCGGCCGCGGTCATCCTCCTGCTGCGCGTCAACCTGGAACGCACCGTGGAGACCGGCGCCCGCGAACAGGCCCAGGCCGTCGCCCGGCTCGCCACCGACGGGCACCTCGGCAACCCCCTGCCGCTCGACCACGGCACCGACTTCATCCAGGTCGTCGACGCGAACGGCACGGTGGTCGCCGCCAGCCAGAACCTGGCCGGCCACCCGCCCCTCACCCCCGCCGGCCACCGGGAGGGCCATGACACCTTCAACCTCGGCGCCCTGGGCGACGAGCACCACCAGCGCGTCACCACGGTCACCGCCGCCACCCCCACCGGGCCCGCCACCGTCCATGTCGGGGCCTCCCTGCGCACCGCGGACGCCGCCGAAGACCTCACCACGGGCGCCCTCGCCGCCCTGAGCACCGTCCTGCTGCTCACCGTCGGCGCCCTCACCTGGCGTGCGACCGGCCGCGCCCTGCGGCCGGTCGAGGCGATCCGCGCCGAGGTGGCCGCCATCGGCGACCGCGACCTCGACCGGCGCGTTCCCGACCCGCGCAGTGACGACGAGATCGCCCGCCTCGCCGACACCATGAACGCCATGCTCGAACGCCTGGAGGCGGCCGGCACCCGACAGCGCCGCTTCATCGCCGACGCCTCCCACGAGCTCCGCAGCCCCCTCGCCGTGCTGCGGACCCAGCTGGAGGTGGCGCTCACCCACCCCGACGCCGAGGTGCGCGCCGACCTGGTGGCCGGCGCGCTCCAGGACACCGAACGGCTCCAGTCGCTCGCCACCGACCTCCTGCTCCTGGCCCGTCTCGACGCCGGCGGCCACCACCACCCCGACGAGCCGGTCCGCCTCACCGAACTCGTCCGCACCACCGCGCGGGCCTACGGACCCGAGCCCCACCCGGTCCTCCTCGACGCCCCGGACGAGATCACCGTCACGGGCAACGCCCTGTGGCTCGGACGCCTGCTGACCAACCTCCTCGACAACGCCCGGCGCCACGCCCGACACCGCGTCACCGTGCGCCTGTTCGAGGACAGCGCCACCGGGTACGCCGTTCTGGACGTGAGCAACGACGGCCCCCGGATCGACCCCGCCGACCGGGAGCGGATCTTCGAGCGGTTCACCCGCCTCGACGACGCCCGCAGCCGCGACGACGGCGGCTCCGGCCTCGGCCTGTCCATCGCACGCGACATCGCCACCGTCCACGGCGGCACCCTCACCGTCCTCGACACGCCGGACACCACCACGTTCCGCACCCGGCTGCCCGACGCGCGCCCGGAGCCCGGGGCACGACGGCCTGCGTAGCCGCCTGGTCGGAACCGCCGGGAGTCCTGACGACTGCCGACCTGGGTGGATGATCATGCCTCTGAGCTGGGAGGAAACGTCGGGTAGGGGACATCCGGGGGGCGCACGGCCCCGCCGAGGTTTGCGACGCCGGGCTCGGGTGACACGTAGGGCATGGGCAGCTATGTGATCACCATTCCCGGAACAGTCCAGCGACCGGTCGACGACTCCGCTCGCCGTACCCTGCTGGCCGTCGTGCGCGGCGCCGATCCCGAGGAGGTCGGTACGGAGGAGGTCCCCGACCTCGATGTGCTGACCCTGGACGAGCCGGAGGGGACGTTCGTGCTGCGCCTGGAGGTCGAGGCGGCCGACCGCACGGCCGCCGGTGAGGCGGCCCTGGACCTCACCAGGCGGGCCTTCGCGGCCGCCGGGTACGAGACGGACGCGGTGGGCATGGGCACCCCGGCGGTCACCGGCATCGACGTCGGCTGATCCGCCCCGGGGTCCGGCTTCCGCCCCGCTGTCGTCCACGCCCGTGGACGACAGCGGGGCGGTCGGTGTTCGGTTCCGCGGCGGTGAGCACGGACGTCCCGCACGCGGCGGCCCCGTCGGCCGCCGTCTTCGTCCGGCGCCTTCGCCCGGCCGGGAGTCACCGATCGGGTGGTTTCGCCGGTACGGGGTCGAACGGGGGGTGAAGGTTTCGGTCGGCCGGTTTCCGCCGCCGCAGGGGCCGGTATGGAGGCTGTCACCGCTGCCACGACCCAGGGAGAGACCAGCTGATGAGTGATTCGGAGCGCTACGTACGCGCGTGGGAGGGGTTCTGGGCGGAGAGCACGGGTGAGCCGGGCGAGCCGTTCTGGGACGCGGATCCGGCGCTGACGGCGGCCCCGCACACCGCCCTGTTCGCGAGTCACGCCGACCGCACGCTGCCGATCGTCGACCTCGGGTGCGGCAACGGCACCCAGACCCGCTATCTGGCCGGCCGGTTCCCCCGGGCGGTGGGCGTCGACCTGTCCGCCTCGGCCGTGGTACACGCCCGTCGGGCGGACCGCGACGCGGTGGCCGAGTTCGAGCAGCTCGACCTCACCGACCTGGTGGGGGTGCGGCGCCTCGGTGACCGGCTCGGCGACGCCAACGTCTACCTGCGGGCGGTGCTCCACCAGAGCGAACCGGCGGACCGGCCACCGGTCGCGGCCGCCGTCGCCCTGCTGCTCGGCCGGCGCGGCCGGGGCTTCGTGGTCGAGCCGACCGCCGCCGCGAAGACGGTGCTCCAGCAGGTCGCCGAACGGCCGGGTGGCCCGCCGGAGAAGCTCCGCCAGGTCCGCAAGCACGACCTGCGCCCGGCCGAGGTCACGCCGGGGGAGATCCCCGGGCTGCTGCGCGGCGCCGGGTTGGAGATCCTCGACGAGGGCGGGACGGACCTCGCGATGAGCGAACACCACCCGGACGGCTCCCGGGTCGCGCTCCCGGCCCACTGGTACGTGGTCGCGGCGGCCGGGGGCGGTCCGGCGGGCGGCTGAGGACGTCGTGGCAGCGGTCCGGCGCCACCCGCGCCGGACCGGGAGCCCCGGGGACGTCGGGGCGACGTACCGGGGAGAAGGCGGCCGGGACGATCCGCCGCGCCTACGAGGCCCCCGTGCCCGCCCGGGTACGGGCGCCGCTGCCGGAGCTCGTACCCGGGCCCGTGCCGCCCCGGTGCTAGCGGCGCTAGACATTCGAGCGTCGGTACCTCTAGCATTGCCCCATGACCTAGCAGCGCTAGAAGGCGCCAGGTCCGAACTTGGGGAGGGAACATGCAGAACGCACTGGCCGTCGTCACGGTCGTGGTCGTCGGCCTGCTGGTGGGTGTGGAGTTCGCGGTGGCGGTCTTCGTCAACCCGATCGTCGACGGGCTGCCGCACAACGGCGGACTCGCCGCCCGCAGCGAGGGGGCCCGGCTGCTGGGGCGGGTGATGCCGTTCTGGTACATCGGGTCGGTGGTGCTCGGCGTGGCGTGGTCCGCCGTGACCTGGGGGGACGCCGGGGCGGGGCTGGTCGCCACGGCCGCCGGGCTGCTCGTCCTCAGTGTGGTGATGTCGGTCGCCCTGCTCGTGCCGATCAACTCCCGGGCGGCGCAGTGGACACCGGAGAACGCCCCGGCGGACTGGCGGGAGCAGCTCGGCCGCTGGGACCGCCTCCACTACCTGCGGGTGGCCGTCATCGTGACCGCGTTCCTCCTCCTGGTCGTCGCCCTCGTCTGAGGGCCCGGCGCCCCTCCAGCAGCGTCCGGCGGGCCTGGTCCCGGCGGGCGTTCTGCACGTCCGGATTCGGGCGGGTGACCGCTGGACCGGGTCGCGGTCCGCGTTCGGGGGCGGGGCGAGGTCGACGGCGAGGAGATCCGCGCCGGACGGTGGCGGGTGCGGTATTCCGAATTCGGGTGAACGCCGGGCGGCGAGCGCTGATTCGTCCGACCCAGGCCCGCCGCCGCATTCCGGTTTCCCGTCCTCGGGCAGGCGAATCCGACGGGGCGTCAGTGGGCGGTGAAACCCCAGGTCAGGGCGGATTGTCAGTGCCTCACCGTAGGGTGGAACCAACGTTGGAGGGGGCGCCGGAAGGCGTCGCGAGCGCGTTGGGACAAGGGGTAGAAGAATGTCTGCGAACAGGATCAAGCACAAGGTCAACCACGTTTCCCTGGTGGTCGACAATTCCGGCTCGATGCGCCAGCACGCGGCGCAGCTTGTTCGCGTGGTGGACGAATTCGTGAAGGGCCTTCAGGAGGAGTCCGACCGGCTCGGTCACGAGACCCGCATCAGCCTCTACGCGTTCGACCACGAGGTGGAGAACCTGGTGTGGGACATGGACGTCAAGCACCTGCCGTCGCTGCGCGGTCTCTACAAGGTCAACGGCGGTGCGACGGCGCTGATCGAGGCGGCCGTGAAGTCCGTCGACGACCTGAAGAACATCTGGGAGGGGTACGGGGAGCACTCCTTCCTCCAGGTCGTCGTCACCGACGGTGAGGAGAACGCCTCCGGGTTCTCGCAGAACGGCCGGATGCACACCCAGATGAACGGCGGCCGGGGCAGCACGGTGCTGAGCACGTGGCTGAGCCGCATCCAGAAGGCCATGGACGACCTCCCCGACCACTGGACGTCGGCGATCCTGGTCCCGAACTCGCTGGCCAAGCGCACCGCTCAGGAGTACGGCTTCCCCGCGGGCAACATCGCGATCTGGGACGCGGACTCCAGCAAGGGCGTCGAGGAGGCGATCGGCACGGTCAAGTCGGCCGCCACGAGCTTCCTGCGGGGCCGCGAGCAGGGTGTGCGCGGCACCAGGAACCTGTTCGCGATGGGCCAGGACTTGAGCACCGCCGACGTGACGGCCAATCTCGATGCCCTGGACGCCGGCGAGTACATCCTGGTCCCGGTCGACGAGGCGATGCCGATCCGCGACTTCGTCACCGGCGCCGGGCACCCCTACAAGACCGGCTGCGCCTACTACGAGTTGTCCAAGCGGGAGAAGATCCAGGGCTCGAAGCAGCTCGCGGTGGCCGAGAAGGACCCGGCCACCGGCCGGATGACGGGCAGGGTGTTCTCCGGTCCGGCGGCCCGCCGGCTCCTGGGCCTGCCGTCGGCGGAGGCCACGGTGAAGCCGGGTGACAACCCGTCGTACACCGTGTTCGTCCAGTCGACCTCGGTGAACCGCAAGTTGGTGACGGGCACCAAGCTGCTCGTCATGCTGTGACGGGCACCCGCGGTCCGGCCGGCCCCCTCCGCCACGGTCAGCGCGACGGCGAGGGCGGCAGCGGCTCGACGGGCAGGACGCGGTCCGCTCGCCCGGCCGCACGGGCCCCGCGGCTCGGGTAGACGTACAAGGCGTCGCCGTCCCGGCCCAGTTCGGGATCGGTCCACGCCTCGGTGGCCCCGGGCACGAGGATCCGCGTGGTGGCCAGCTCGGCGTCGTGGACGACCAGCGACAGGACGGTGCAGCAGAGGTGCCCCATCGTGTGGCTCTGCTCGGGGTGGTCCTGCGGGCCCTCGGCCTGCACCACGTAGTACCGTCCGTCCACCCAGTAGCCCGAGCTGTCCAGCGTGATCCCGTCCGCCACCCGGACGCCGTCCACCCAGACGTCCGTCCTGGAGTGGTCCGAGGGGTCCTGGAGGTGCACGGCGCGGTGCCGGTCGTCGGCGGTGAACTCGACGCCGATCCCGTACGCGCTCCAGCAGTCCTTGAACCCGCTGCAGGCGCCCGGAACCGGACCCGTGCGGTGCCGGGGTGCGGCGGTCGGGTCGTCGCCGGCCCGGTCCTGGCCGCACGTCCCCGGATCGCGGCACGGCCGGTCGATGCGGCGGGTGCACCCGATCCCCAAGGCCGCCACGTCCCGCGGTGAGGCGCGGGACAGCAGCTCGGCCAGCCGCTGGAGGTAGCGCTGCGGCCCGACGAGGGCGAGCAGGTCGCCCCCCTCGTCCCGCCACCACACCAGCAGGTCCACCCCGACGGGGGAGCGGCGCAGCCAGTCCTCCCACTGCTCGGCCCAGGGCCCCCAGCGATGGCTCCACTGATGTGCCGCCACCGCCGCGGGACGCTCCTCGGGGAGCGGGACGGCCTCGGCCGTCGCCACGGGCTCGGGGCCCGGGCCGGTCCTCGTGCGTCGTCGCCACCTCACCAAGGCACCCCCGTTCTGCCTCGACCACGGTCCGGCGGCCCCCGGACCCATGGCGTACCGGCCGGCGGATCCGACGATCGTAGAGGGTGCTCCCGGGCAGGCGCGCGCGGATTCCTC
>NZ_JBHWUI010000069.1:0-26596 GCF_042737525.1 Kitasatospora sp. NPDC059973
CCCTCCACCCTCGGGTGGAGGGCCCCTGCCGTGCCGGCTCCACCCCCGGTCCACCCCGGCGCCGATCAGCGGGGGGCGCCGGATCCGTAGCGTCGGAGAGGTCAGCAAGCCCTCCTGTCGCAACGGAGAATCCGATGGCCGGCCTCGTCAACGTCCTCGTGATCATCGCGGTGGTCGCCCTGGTGGTCCGCCGCCAGCTGAGCCCGCAGCGCCTCGACACCGAGCGCCGGTTCTGGGTGCTGCCGCTGGTCCTCGCCGTGCTCGCGCTGCGCGACCCGGGCCTGGTCGACGGTGCACACCGGGCCCTCTCGATCGGGCTGACCGCCGCCTCGCTGCTGGTGGTGCTGGCGATGGGCTGCGTCTGGGGCTGGACCGTCCGGATCTGGCGCGGCGAGGACGGCGCGCTCTGGACCCGCGCCACCAAGGCCACCGGGGCGGCCTGGGCCGGCATGATCGTCGTCCGGATCGGTCTGTACGGACTGGGCGCGGCGCTGCACGTCCACCAGAGCGGCAGCGCGCTGATGCTCGGGCTCGCGGCGCTGCTGGTGGTCCGGACCGTCGTGGTGAACTGGAGGGCGCGGGAGCTGGCGACGCCGTACCGCGCCGGCGTGGCCGGCTGACCGGCCGGCCCGCGCGTGACCACACCGAGGAGAGGGAGGCCCGTGCCCGGGTGGAGCTGGACCGGCTGGCCGGCCCGCGAGGGGCTGGAGAGGGACGCGGAGAGCCCGGCCCGGCGGGTCCTGACGCTGATCGGCCGGACGGTCCTGCTCGTCACCCTGGGCTGGGGGACGTTCTCCCGCGGCGGGTACACCGGCTGGGCGGTGGCCGCGGCGGCGGCCGGGCTGGCCGCGGTGGTCCTGCTGACGGCCGCCTTCCTGCGGGCCGCCCGCGCGCAGCTGCTGCGGCCCGCGCTCGCCCTGGCCGCCGCCCTGATCGGCACCGCCTGGGTCGCCGAGTGGGGGAGGGCTCATCTGCTGGCCGACTTCGTCTGGGGCGGGCTGGCCCTGACCGCGCTGGTCCGGCTGCCCGCCGGCGCCGCGCTGGCCACGGCGGCGGCCGCGTTCGGCAGTTACACGGCCGCCAGCTGGGAGAGCTGGCTGGGGATCCTCGCCACGGTGGGCGGGCTCACCCTGCTCGGCTACCTGCTGCGGATGGACGGCGAGGCACGTGGCACCGCCCGGCGGCTGCTGACCCAGGAACGGGCCGCGCGGGCCGCCGAGGCGGAGAGCGCGGCGCTCGCCGAGCGGGCCAGGATCGCCCGCGAGATCCACGACGTCCTGGCCCACAGCCTCTCCGCGCAGCTCGTCCACCTGGAGGCGGCCCGGCTGATGCTGGACGCGGGCACCGACCGGGAGCAGGTCCGCGAACGGGTGGTGGCGGCGCGGCGGATGGCGCAGGACGGCCTGGCGGAGACCCGGCAGGCGCTCTCCGCGCTGCGCGGCGAGTTCACCCCGGTCGGCGAGTTCCTGGTGGAGCTGACCGGGCGCGAGCGGGCGGCGTTCACCGTCACCGGGACCCCGCGCCCGCTCCCCGCCGAAGCGGGGCTCGCGGTCCGGCGCACAGCGCAGGAGGCTCTGACCAACGTGCGCAAACACGCCCCCGGCGCACGCTGCGCGCTGGAACTGCGCTACCTCCCCGACGCGGTGGAGCTGGAGGTGCGCAACACCCGCCCGGGCCGCGGCGAATCGACCGGTGGGCTGGCGGCCACCGGCAGCGGGTACGGTCTGCTGGGGATGCGCGAACGCGCGGAACTGCTCGGCGGCACCCTGCTGGCGGGCCCGGACGAGGGAGGGTGGCGCGTGCTGTTGCGGGTGCCGGTGTGACCGGGGCGGATCCGACCAGGGTGCTGGTCGCGGACGACCAGACGGTGGTGCGCGAGGGCATCGTGATGCTGCTCGGCCTGTTGCCGGGCATCGAGGTGGTGGGCGCCGCCGCCGACGGCGAGGAGGCCGTCGAGCTGGTCGAGCGGCACCGCCCGGACGTCGTCCTGATGGACCTGCGGATGCCGCGCTGCGACGGGGTCGAGGCCACCCGCCGGATCCGGGCGGCGCACCCGGAGACCGAGGTCGTCGTGCTGACCACCTACGCCGACGACGAGTCGCTCTTCCCCGCGCTGCAGGCCGGGGCGCGCGGCTACCTCACCAAGGACGCCGGCGGCGACGAGATCGCCCGGGCCATCGCGGACGTCCGCTCGGGCGCCGCCGGGCTCTCGCCGCAGGTGCAGCTGCGCCTGCTGGAGCGGCTGGCGGGCGGCGCGCAGCAGGCCACCGCGCCGGGCGGGTGGGACGCGTCGCACGGCGGCGGGCGCGGCGGTGGCGGTGGCGGTGGCGGTGGCGGCGGTGCGGGCCGGTCCGGTCCGGCCGGGCCCGGAGCGGGGCGCCCGGCGGAGCTGCCGGACGGGCTGACCGCCCGCGAGGCCGAGGTGCTGGCACTGATCGCGGAGGGCCTCTCCAACACCGAGATCGCCCGTCGGCTGTTCGTCAGCCCGGCCACCGTGAAGACGCACATCAACAATCTGTTCGCCAAGACCGGGGTGCGGGACCGTGCCCAGGCGGTCGCGTACGCCTTTCGCCACGGGTTCACCGGTACGCAGCAGTAGTCGGATGAGCACCTGTCGGATCATCGATCACCTCATCGAGTGAACGTATCTGCAATGGGAGTTGGCGGGCTCCGCGGGCCTCCATCATGGGTTCGGTCAGAGCCCCGCCGGTCCAGGAGCAGTAGTGCCACAGCAGCAGACGAGCAGTCCCGGACAGGGGCAGCGATTCGACTGGTGGGCCGCTCCCGCCGCGGCCCCCCAGCCCGACCGGCCCGCGCCGCCGGCCCCCGCCGTGCCGCCGCCGGCACCACCGGTGCCGTCCGCGCCGCCCGCGGCCCGGATGGAGGCCGCCCCGCCCGCCCGGCCGCTCGCGCCGGCTCCCGTGCCGCCGGTCGAGGCCCCGTCGGCCGTCGACAGCAGCGAGGTGTACCGCGCCGTCCAGGGCAGCGACGCGTTCCAGGAGATCAAGCGCAGCTACCGGGCCTTCGTCCTCCCGGTCAGCGGGGCGTTCCTCGGCTGGTACCTGCTGTACGTAGCCGCCCAGGCCGGCGCGCCCGGGCTGATGCGCAGCCAGGTCGCCGGCCCGGTCAACGTGGCCTGGCTGCTCGGCCTGCTGCAGTTCGCCTCGACCTTCCTGCTCACCTGGCTCTACGCCCGCAACGCCCGCACCAAGCGGGACCGGGCCGCGCTGGGCCTGCGCTGGGACACCCAGGACCAGTTGCGATGAGGACCGCGACCCCGCCTCCCGTCGCCCCCGCCGGCGACCACCACGACCTGGCCATCGTGCTCTTCGCCGTCATCGTCCTGGTCACCCTGGGCATCACCCTCTGGGTGGGCCGCCGGGGCAGCGCCGCCGAGGACTTCTACGCCGGCGGCCGTGACTTCACCCCGCTGCAGAACGGCTTCGCGCTCTCCGGCGACTACCTCTCCGCCGCCTCCTTCCTCGGCGTCGCCGGGCTGATCGCGCTGTACGGCTACGACGGCGTGCTCTACAGCATCGGCTTCCTGGTCGCCTGGCTGGTGGTGCTGATGCTGGTCGCCGAGCTGGTCCGCAACGCCGGCCGGTACACCCTGGCCGACGTGCTGGCGCTGCGCCTGCGGCGGCGCAAGGTCCGGGCGGCGGCCGGCGGCGCCAGCGTCGTCGTCACCCTGCTCTACCTGGTCGCCCAGATGGTGGGCGCGGGCAGCCTGGTCGCCCTGCTGCTCGGCACCAGCAGCACCCAGGCCCGGACCTGGACCATCGTGGCGGTGGGCGGTCTGATGATCGTCTACGTCACGGTCGGCGGGATGCGGGCCACCACCTGGATCCAGATCGTCAAGGCCTTCCTGCTGATCGCGGGCTCGGTGCTGCTCACCGTGCTGCTGATGGTCCGCTTCCACGGGGACGTCGGTGAGCTGATGCGGCAGGCCGCCCAGCACAGCGGCGCCGGGCAGCGGTACCTGGAGCCGGGGCTCAAGTACGGGGCGAGCTTCACCAGCCGGCTGGACTTCTTCAGCCTCGGCCTCGCCCTGGTGCTGGGCACCGCGGGCCTGCCGCACATCCTGTCCCGCTTCTACACGGTGCCCACCGCCCGGGCCGCCCGGCGCTCGACGATGTGGGCGATCGGGCTGGTCGGCGGCTTCTACCTGATGGCCATCGCGCTCGGCCTGGGTGCCACCGCGCTGGTCGGCTCGGCGGAGGTCCGGCACGCCAACGCGGCGGGGAACACGGCCGTCCCGCTGCTGGCCCTCGTCCTCGGCGGCGGCAACGGCAGCACCGGCGGGGTGGTGCTGTTCGCGCTGATCTCGGCGATCGCCTTCGCCACCATCCTGGCCGTGGTCGCCGGGCTGACGCTCGCCTCCTCGGCCGCCTTCGCCCACGACATCTGGGCGGGCGCCTGGCGGGGGCGCCCGCGCCGTCGGCGGGGCGGCGTGCCGGCCTCCCGGCGGGCCCGCCGGGAGGCGTCCGAGCGCGAGGAGGTCGGCGTCGCCCGGATCGCGGCGGTGGGGATCGGGGCGGTCGCGATCGCGCTCAGCCTCTTCGCCCAGCAGCTGAACGTGGCCTTCCTGGTCGGCCTGGCCTTCGCCGTCGCCGCCTCGGCCAACCTGCCGGTGCTGCTGTACACGCTGTTCTGGCGGCGGTTCACCCCGCGCGGCGCGGTCTGGTCGGTGTACGGCGGGCTGATCCCGGCGATCGTCCTGGTGACCTTCTCGCCGGTGGTCTCCGGCACCAAGGTGGCGCTCTTCCCGGGGGTGGACTTCCACTGGTTCCCGCTGGAGAACCCGGGCATCGTCTCCATCCCGCTGGGCTTCCTGGCCGGCTGGATCGGCACCCTCACCTCGCCCGAGCCGGCCGACGCGGACCGCTACGCCGAGCTGGAGGTCCGCTCCCTCACCGGAGCCGGCGCGGCCTGAGCGGCGGCGGGCGCCGCGCGGCGCGCACGGAACCCCGACGGGCCTGGGACCCGTCGGGGTTCCGCCGTGAACGGCGGCGTTCGGCCCGGGGCGGCCCTCAGGCCCGGACGGCCAGCACGTAGCGGTGCTCGGGCCGCCCGGTGTCGCCGTACCGCAGGGTGAGCCGCAGCCGGCTGTCCCGCTCCAGCTGCTTGAGGTAGCGCTGCGCGGTGGAGCGGCTCAGCCCGGTGGCGTCCGCGACCTCCTGGGCGCAGAGCGGGCGGCCGGCGCGGCGGAGCACACCGAGCACCAGGTCGGTGGTGGGCGCCGAGTGGCCCTTGGGCAGGGCGGCCGCGGGGGCCGCCGTGCCGCGCAGGGTGGCGAAGAGCCGGTCCACCTCGTCCTGGCCCGCCTCGCGCGCGGCCGGTCCGGCCAGCGCGTGCCGCAGCTGCGCGTAGGCGACCAGCTTCTCCCGCAGCCCCGCGAAGCTGAACGGCTTGACCAGGTACTGCAGGGCGCCGTGCTGCATCGCGGCGTGCACCGTGGAGACGTCCCGGGCGGCCGTCACCATCATCACGTCGCACGCCACCTGCCGTTCGCGCAGGCGCCGCACCAGGGCGAGGCCGGTCTCGTCCGGCAGGTGGTGGTCGAGCAGCAGCAGGTCCACCGGGCGGCGCTCCAGCGCGGCGAGCGCCTGACCGGCCGAGTGCGCGGTGCCGGTGACCCGGAAGCCGGGCACCTTGGCCACGTACGCGGCGTGCACGTCGGCGACCCGGAAGTCGTCGTCCACCACGAGTACGTCGATCATCGGGCCTCCACGAGCGGTGCGGGGACGGGCGGTGCGGGGACTGGTGGTGCGGGGAGGGGCGCGGCCGGGGGGTCGTCGTGCAGGGCCTCGGGGAGCTCGACGGTGAACCGGGCGCCGCCGAGCGGCCCGGTGTCGAGCACGATCCGGCCACCGGTCCGTTCGACCAGCCGCCGCACCATCGCCAGCCCCAGCCCGCGCGGCCGGTGCGCGGGCGCGTCCTTGCTGGTCCACCCCTCCTCGAAGACCCGCTCGCACAGGGCCGCCGGCACCCCCGGCCCGCTGTCCGCGACCTCGGCCAGCAGGGTGGACCCGGCCGCCGCCAGGGTCACCGCCACCTGACCGCCGCCGCCCGGAGCCACCGCGTCGACGGCGTTGTCGATCAGGTTGCCGAGCACCGTGACCAGCGCCCGGGTATCCACCACCGCGTCCGGCAGATGCGCCGCCGGGGCGACCGCCAGCCGGACGCCGCGCTCGGCCGCGACCGCCGCCTTGCCGGCCAGCAGCGCCGCGACGTGCGGGTCCCGCACCCGCTCGCCGATCCGGGCCACCGCCGCCGCGTGCGAGCCCGACTGCTCGGAGATGAACGCCACCGCCTGGTCGTGGCGGCCGAGCTCCAGCAGGCCGAGCAGGGTGTGCATCCGGTTGGCGTGCTCGTGGTCCTGGGCCCGCAGGGCCTCGGTGAGGCTGCGGGTGGTGTCCAGCTCACGGACCAGGGACTCCAGCTCGGTGCGGTCGCGCAGGGTCACCACCGCGCCGCCCTCGGCCGTCGCCATCCGGTTCACCACCAGCACCCGGTCGTCCCGGACGGCCGGCAGGTCGGCGCCGGTGATCCGCCCGGCCAGCACGTCGGCCAGTCGGCCCGGCGGCAGCACCTCGTCGATCGGCCGCCCGGCGAACTCCTCGGGGAGGCCGAGCAGCCGCCCCGCCTCGTCGTTGGCGAGCCGGATCCGGCCCCGTTCGTCCAGCGCCACCATGCCCTCCCGGATGCCGTGCAGCATCGCCTCCCGCTCCACCAGCAGCGCCGAGATGTCGGCCAGCGCGATGTTGTGGGTGCGGCGCTTCAGCCGGCGGGCCAGCGCCAGCGTGGCGACGGTGCCGGCGGTCAGCCCGGCGCCCGCGCAGAGCAGGATGCCGGTGAGCATCTTCAGCAGCCGCCGACGGATCGAGTCGTCGCTGATGCCCACCGAGACCTCGCCGACGATCCGCCCGTCGGCGACCCGCAGCGGGACCTTGCCGCGCGCGGTACGGCCCAGGGTGCCCTCCTGGATGGCGGTGACGCTGCGCCCGGCGAGGGCGGGCTCGGGATCGGTGGAGACCCGCTGGCCGATCCGGCCGGGATCGGTGTGCGAGAGCCTGATGCCGTCCAGGTCGGTGACCACGACGAAGCTGGCGCCGGTGGCCGTCCGGATCTGCTCGGCGTTGCGCTGGGCGGTGGCGGCGTCGCGGACCTCGGCGGCCCGGGCGATCGTCTCGTCGCCGGCGGTGGCCTGGGCGATCGACAGCGCGCGCTGCATCGCGTCGTGGTCCAGTTCGGCGCTGACCGGTGCCAGGAACAGGCCGGCGGTGAGGACGGTGACGCCGACGGTCACCACGGTCTGGCTCAGCAGCAGCTGGGCGAAGACCCGGCGGGGCCAGTGGGGGTGTTTCATCCGGGCCTCCTCTCGGGGGCGTCCGACCGGCCGCGGTCGACGGGCGAGGGGGATCAGGGCGGGCGGGGGGTTTGGGGGATCGGGCGGGGCGGATCGGGCAGATCGGGCGGAACCGGGTGGGTGGCGGGTCGGTGGTCGGCACACCCTATGTTTCCGGGGTGGTTCTGTCAGCCGTGCCCCCGCTGTTGTAGCGGAAGCAAAACGAGCAGAACAGCCCTCAACGCGGAGAACCCGCAGTTCGCCGAGAAGTCTCCCGCCGCCGCCCCCGCCGCTCCTAGCCTCCCGGGGCAAGCACAGAGCACCCCGGGAGGTTCCATGAGCACAACCCCGGCGACCGGGCCGGCGCCGGCCCCGGCGATCGAGTTGACCGGCGCCACCAAGCGGTTCCGCACCCCGTCCGGCGCCCTGCACACCGCCGTCCGCGACCTCGACCTGACCGTCGCGCAGGGCGAGTTCGTCGCCGTCGTCGGCCCCACCGGCTGCGGCAAGTCCACCACGCTGACCCTGGTCAGCGGCCTGGAGGAGCCCACCGAGGGCGAGGTCCGGGTGTACGGCCGGCCGGTCGACGGCATCGACCGGAAGGTCGGCTTCGTGTTCCAGCAGGACGCCGTCTTCCCCTGGCGGACCGTGCTGTCCAACGTCACGGCCGGCCCGCGCTTCCGCGGCGTGCCGGCCACCGAGGCCAGGGAGCGGGCCCGCGACTGGCTGGCCCGGGTGGGCCTCGGCGACTTCGAGGACCGCTACCCGCACCAGCTGTCCGGCGGTATGCGCAAGCGCGTCGCGCTCGCCCAGACCTTCGTCAACGACCCCGGCATCCTGCTGATGGACGAGCCGTTCTCGGCGCTGGACGTGCAGACCCGCGCCCTGATGTCCGACCAGCTGCTGGAGTTGTGGGCCGGCACCGGGTCGTCCGTGGTCTTCGTGACCCACGACCTGGACGAGGCGATCGCGCTGGCCGACCGGGTCGTGGTGATGACCGCCGGACCGGCCACCGTCAAGGAGGTCTTCACCGTCGACCTGCCCCGCCCGCGCACCGTGGAGGCGGTCCGGCTGGAGCCGAGGTTCGTCGAGTTGTACCGGGAGATCTGGGCGTCGCTCGGCGAAGAGGTGCGCATCACCCGGGAGAGAGGAGCGGGTCGTGCCGCTTGAGACCGCGCCGGCCGTCGCCGGAAAGGCCCCGGTGGCCACCGCCACCAGGACGGAAGCCCGCGAACGGGCCGCCCGCAGGCGAAGGCTGGGCATCTACGGAGCCCGGATCGCGGTGCTGGTGGCCTTCCTCGGACTCTGGGAGCTGTGCGCCCGCACCGAGGTCGTCGATCCGTTCAACTTCTCCCAGCCGACGAGGATCTGGGACCAGATCTGGCAGTGGATCACCCACGGCACGGCCCAGGGCTCGCTCGGCGAGCAGATCGGCTACACCCTCTACGAGGCCCTCACCGGCTGGGTGATCGGTGTCACCGGAGGCGTGCTGCTGGGCATCGCCCTCGGCCGGATCCGCTTCCTGGCCGACGTGTTCGGGCCCTACATCAAGGTGCTGAACGCCATCCCGCGCATCGTGCTGGCCCCGATCTTCCTGATCTGGTTCGGCCTCGGCCCGGCCTCCAAGGTGGCCTCGGCGGTGGTGCTGGTGTTCTTCCCGGTCTTCTTCAACGCCTTCCAGGGCGCCCGAGAGGTCGACCGCAACCTGGTCGCCAACGCCCGCATCCTGGGCGCCGACAACCGGCGGGTCACCCTTCAGGTGGTCATCCCCGCCGCCACCACGTGGATCTTCACCAGCCTCCACGTCAGCTTCGGCTTCGCGCTGATCGGCGCCATCGTCGGCGAGTACATCGGCGCCACCAAGGGCCTCGGCCTGCTGGTCGCCGCGGCCCAGGGCACCTTCAACGCGGCCGGCGTGTACGCCGCGATGACCATCCTCGCCGTCGTCGCGCTGTTCACCGAGGGGCTGCTGACCTTCGCCGAGAAGAAGCTGTTCCGCTGGAAGCCCGCCGACTCCGGCGACGGCCGCTGAACCCCACCCCGTTCCACCGCAGAGAGGCACCCCCACCCATGCGCCCGAACCCGACCGGCAGAGCTGCCGCCGCCGCCCTCGCCGCCGTCCTGCTGTTCCCGCTCGCCGCCTGCGCCAACGACGCCGCCTCCGTCTCCCACAGCGGAGCCGCCCCGGCCGGGCAGAAGGTCGACGGCCCCAAGGTCAAGATCATGGTCGGCGGCCTGGACAAGGTCATCTACCTGCCCGCCATGCTCACCCAGCGCCTCGGGTTCTTCGCCGAGGCCGGCGTCAACGTCGAGCTGCTGAGCGAACCGGCCGGCGTCAACGCCACCACCGCGCTGCTCGCCGGGGACGTCCAGGGCGCGGTCGGCTTCTACGACCACACCATCGACCTCCAGGCGAAGGGCAAGAACGTCGAGTCGGTCGTGCAGTTCTCCCAGGCACCGGGCGAGGTCGAGATCGTCTCCGCCAAGCAGGCCGACGCCATCACCTCGGGCGCCGACTTCAAGGGCAGGAAGCTCGGCGTCACCAGCATCGGCTCCTCCACCGACTTCCTCACCAAGTACCTCGCCGTCAAGAACGGCACCGCGGTCAGCGAGTTCAGCCCGATCGCGGTAGGCGCCGGCCAGACCTTCATCGCCGCGCTCCAGCAGGGCAGCATCGACGCCGGCATGACCACCGACCCGACCGTGGCCGCCGTTCTCGACAAGGGCCTCGGCAAGATCCTCTACGACATGCGGACCCCCGAGGGCTCGCGCGCCGCACTCGGCGGGCTCTACCCCTCGTCCTCGCTCTATATGAGCTCCGAGTGGGTGGAGAAGAACAAGGACACCACCCAGAAGCTCGCCAACGCCTTCGTCAGGACGTTGAAGTGGATGGCCGCGCACACCCCGGCGGAGATCGCCGAGAAGATGCCCGCGGACTACGCGCAGGGCGGCGCCGAGCAGTACGCGGCGGCGATCGGGGCGACCCTGCCGATGTTCACCACGGACGGGGTGATGCCCGCCGACGGGCCGAAGACCGTCCTCGCGGTGCTCGCCGCCTTCCACCCGGACGTCAAGGGCAAGGAGGGCTCCATCGACCTGGCCCGCACCTACACCACGGAGTTCGTCGGCAAGGCCGCCACGGGCTGACCCCGCGCCGGCGGTCCCGCGCCCACCCCCACGGGCGCGGGGCCGTCACCGTTCCCGGACCGACAGCGCCCGGACCGCCGCCACGTCCATCCGCGACGGCGTGCCCGCCGCCTTGCCGCAGCTCTCCGGGCGGGCCGGCTCGCTCGCGCCCTCGACCACGTCCACCTCCCAGGCCCGGCCGTCCCGGTGCCGCACGGTCACCAGCCAGCGCCCCGCGCCGGCGGAGCGCTGGCTCAGGGTCAGCGCGTCCACCTCGGTCTCGCCGGTGGCCAGCCGGACGGCGTGGTCGGCCGCCTGGCCCGGGCGCTCCCAGCCCGAGCAGCCCCGCGACCACTCCGGCACCATGTGCCCGGACGCCGTCGCCGCCAGCACCTCCTTGGCGCTCTCCGCCGTCAGCCGCCCGTAGGCGAAGCCGTACGGCAGCACCAGCATGGTGGGGGAGAAGCGGTGCCCGCCCAGGTGGGTCACCTCCCACACCTCGCTGTGCCCGGCCGCCGTCAGCTGGGCGGCCAGCGGCCGGCCCAGCAGCGCGCAGCAGCGGTCCCGTCGGCCGTTGGTGCACACCAGGGCCACCGGTCCGCCGACGTGCTCCGCGCCGAACCCGCCGTGCTCGCCCGCCCCCAGCGCCCCGAAGTCCAGCCCGAGCAGCTCCGCGGGGTCCGTGACCGCCCCCCGGCGCACCCAGCCGCGACCCGGCACGGTGTGTGCGAGGAACACCTCGTGCCGCGCGGTCGGCAGGCAGTCGGCGTGCCGGCCAGGCCGCCGGATCAGCGCCACCCGCACGCCCGTCCCCGCGGCGGCCGCCTCCAGGGCCCGCCCCACCGCGGCGTCCAGATGGCTCTCCGCGAGCGCCTTCGCGCCCCACGGCCCGGTCTGCTCGATCAGCAGCCAGGTGGTGGCGGTGGCCGCCGTGGCGGCCAGCGGCTCCGACAGTTCACGCGACACGGTCGCACAGGTGCTCACGCAGGCAAGGCTACCCTTGGCCCCCCGGGCCACTGGGGCTTGGCACCCGCTTGGCCCCCTCGGCTCTCGGGGCCCCCGGGCTCCCCGTACGCGGCTCCTGCGACCCGGCCCGGACGCGAGAGAGGGGCGCCGGACTCCGGCACCCCTCCCACGACCTGCGGCCGGCCGCTGTTACACCGGGCCGCCGTTACACCGTTCCGCCCTTACACCGGGCCGGCCACCACACCGATCGGCGCCGTCACCGGCGTGCCCGACCCGTCACGACGCGGGTCGCGCTCCGGCAGGTCGACCGGAGCCCCCTTGGCGCCGGCCGCGCGGGCCGGCGCGGCACCCGCCCAGGCGAAGGACAGCACGTCCTCGCCGCGCAGGAACCGCTGGCAGCGCACACCACCGGTGGCCCGGCCCTTGCGCGGGTACTGCTCGAACGGGGTGACCTTCCAGGAGCTCTGCTCCTCGCCCGTCAGCGTGCCCGAGGCACCGGCCACCGAGACCACCACCGCGTCCACGGCCGGGTCCACGGCGGTGAAGGAGAGCACCCGGGCGCCGTCCGACAGCTTGATCCCGGCCATGCCGCCCGCCGGTCGGCCCTGCGGGCGCACCTGGCCCGCCGGGTAGCGCAGCAGCTGGGCGTCGGAGGCGATGAAGACCAGGTCCTCCTCGCCGGTGCGCAGCTCGACCGCGCCGACCACCTCGTCACCCTCCTTGAGGGCGATCACCTCGAACTCGTCCTTGTTCGCCGGCCACTCCGGCACCACCCGCTTCACCACACCCTGCGCCGTGCCCAGCGCCAGACCCGGCGAGGACTCGTCCAGCGTGGTCAGCGCCAGCGCCCGCTCGCCCGTCTCCAGCCGCAGGAACTCGCCCACCGCGGCGCCGCCCGCCAGCGTCGGCGACGGCGTCGGCGGCAGTGCCGGCAGGTCGATCACCGGCAGTCGCAGCACCCGGCCGGCCGACGTCACCACACCGATGTCCGCCCGCGCCGTGGCCGGCACCGCCGAAACGATCACATCGTGCTTGGAGCGCTTCTCCGACACCTCGAACGGCTCGCCGTCCGCCGTCCGCGCCAGCAGGCCCGTCGAGGAGAGCAGCACCCGGCACGGGTCGTCCGCCACCTCCAGCGGAACGGACAGGGCCGCCGACGGGGCCGCGCCCGCCTCCAGCAGCACCGTCCGCCGCTCGGTGCCGAACTGCTTCGACACCGCGGCCAGTTCGCCCGACACGACGTTGCGCAGCCGGGTGTCCGACTCCAGGATCTCGGTCAGCTCCGCGATCTCGGAGTTGAGCTTCGCCTGCTCCTCCTCCAGCTCCACCCGGTCGAACCGGGTCAGCCGGCGCAGCGGCGTGTCCAGGATGTACGCGGTCTGCGTCTCCGACAGCGAGAAGCGCTCCATCAGGCGCTCCTTCGCCCGCGCCGCGTTGTCGCTCGACCGGATGATCGCGATGACCTCGTCGATGTCGATCAGGGCCACCAGCAGGCCCTCGACCAGGTGCAGCCGCTCCTGGCGCTTGCGCCGACGGAACTCGCTGCGCCGGCGCACCACCTCGAAGCGGTGGTCGACGTAGACCTCCAGCAGCTCCTTCAGACCCAGCGTCAGCGGCTGGCCGTCCACCAGGGCCACGTTGTTGATGCCGAAGGTCTCCTCCATCGGCGTCAGCTTGTAGAGCTGCTCCAGCAGCGCCTCCGGCACGAAGCCGTTCTTCACCTCGATCACCAGCCGCAGCCCGTGCTCGCGGTCGGTGAGGTCCTTGACGTCCGCGATGCCCTGCAGCTTCTTCGCGTTGACCAGGTCCTTGATCTTCGAGATGACCTTCTCCGGGCCGACGTTGTACGGCAGCTCGGTGACCACGATGCCCTTGCGGCGGGCCGTCACGCTCTCGATCGTCGTCGTCGCACGGATCTTGAAGGTGCCGCGGCCCGACTCGTACGCGTCCCGGATGCCCGACAGGCCGACGATCCGGCCGCCGGTCGGGAGGTCCGGCCCGGGCACGAACCGCATCAGCGTGTCCAGGTCGGCGTTCGGGTGCTTGATCAGGTGCCGGGCCGCCGCCACCACCTCGGACAGGTTGTGCGGCGGCATGTTGGTCGCCATCCCGACCGCGATCCCCGTCGCGCCGTTCACCAGCAGGTTCGGGAACGCGGCCGGCAGCGCCAGCGGCTCCTGCTCGCTGCCGTCGTAGTTCGGGCCGAAGTCGACGGTGTCCTCGTGGATCGACTCCACCATCGCCATCGAAGCCGCCGTCAACCGCGACTCGGTGTACCGCATCGCGGCCGGCGGGTCGTCGTTGCCCAGCGAACCGAAGTTCCCGTGCCCGTCGATCAGCGGCAGTCGCATCGAGAACGGCTGCGCCATCCGGACGACCGAGTCGTAGATCGACGCGTCACCGTGCGGGTGCAGCCGGCCCATCACCTCGCCCACCACGCGGGCGCACTTCACGTGCGCGCGGTCCGGCCGCAGGCCCATCTCGTTGGCCTGGTACAGGATCCGCCGGTGCACCGGCTTCAGGCCGTCCCGTGCGTCGGGCAGCGCACGCGAGTAGATCACCGAGTAGGCGTACTCCAGGAAGGAGCCCTGCATCTCGTCCACGACGTCGACGTCGAGGATCCGCTCCTCGAAATCTCCGGGCGGCGGGGTCTGCGAACTGCGGCGGGCCATCGCGGCGGGGCTCCCTTACGTCTCGCTTGCGTCTCGTCGTCGTCAGTCGTCGTGTGCGTCTGCCGTCGTGTGCTGTCCTCGTCGGCTGTCGTCAACAGGGCCCAGCGCCCCCATTGTGGACCCTCGCGCCGACACTCCGAGCCAGCGCCCCTCTTCCGCCCCTGGCGAACGCCCGGTCCGCGCGGACACATCCGAGCCCTCCCCGCGTTGCACCACAATGGGGGACGCCACACGAACCCCCGACATCGACGACGGGAAGGACCCGAGCGCATGGCCAACCCGGCCCCCGCATCCGCCTCCACCGGAGGAACTGGCGCTGCCATCGCCATCACCGAGCACCGCCTGGCCAACGGCCTGCGCGTCGTCCTCTCCGAGGACCACCTCACCCCGGTCGCCGCCGTCTGCCTCTGGTACGACGTGGGCTCCCGCCACGAGGTGAAGGGCCGTACCGGTCTGGCCCACCTGTTCGAGCACCTCATGTTCCAGGGCTCCGCCAGCGTCTCGAACAACGGCCACTTCGAGCTCGTGCAGGGCGCCGGCGGCTCGCTCAACGGCACCACCAGCTTCGAGCGCACCAACTACTTCGAGACCATGCCCGCCCACCAGCTGGAGCTCGCCCTCTGGCTGGAGGCCGACCGGATGGGCTCGCTGCTCGCCGCCCTGGACGACACGTCCATGGAGAACCAGCGCGACGTCGTCAAGAACGAGCGCCGCCAGCGCTACGACAACGTGCCCTACGGCACCGCCTTCGAGAAGCTCACCGCGCTCTCCTTCCCCGACGGCCACCCGTACCACCACACCCCCATCGGCTCCATGGCCGACCTCGACGCCGCCACCCTGGAGGACGCCCGCGCGTTCTTCAGCACGTACTACGCGCCGAACAACGCCGTCCTCTCCGTCGTCGGCGACATCGACCCCGAGCAGACCATCGCCTGGGTGGAGAAGTACTTCGGCTCCATCCCCGGCCACGACGGCAAGCAGCCCCCGCGCGACGGCACCCTGCCCGACACCTTCGGCCGGGAGATCCGCGAGCACATCCACGAGGACGTCCCGTCCCGCGCCCTGATGGCCGCCTACCGGCTCCCGCACGACGGCACCCGCAAGGCCGACGCGGCCGACCTGGCCCTCACCATCCTCGGCAGCGGCGAGTCCAGCCGCCTCTACAACCGCCTCGTGCGCCGCGACCGCACCGCCGTCGCCGCCGGCTTCGGCCTGCTCCGCCTCGCCGGCGCCCCCAGCCTCGGCTGGCTCGACGTCAAGACCTCCGGCGACGCCACCATCGAGCAGATCGACGCCGCCGTCGACGAGGAGCTCGCCCGCTTCGCCGCGGAGGGCCCCACCGCCGCCGAACTGGAGCGCGCCCAGGCCCAGATCGAGCGCGAGTGGCTCGACCGGCTCACCACCGTCTCCGGCCGCGCCGACGAACTCTGCCGCTACGCCGTCCTGTTCGGCGACCCGAAGCTGCTGGGCAGTGCCCTGGCCAAGGTGCTCGACGTCACCGCGGAGGAGGTCCAGGCCGTCGCCCAGGCCCGCCTGCACCCGCGCAACCGGGCCGTCCTGGTCTACGAGCCCACCACCGGCGACGACACCGACGCCGACGAGACCGCCACCGACGCCACCGAAGAGGAGGGCGCTGCCGCATGAGCACCGACTACGTCCCCGCCATGACGTTCCACCCCAAGCCCGAGCCCGGCACCGCAGAGCCGTGGGCGTTCCCCGCCCCCGAGCGCGCCGTCCTCGGCAACGGCATCACCGTCCTGCACTGCGACCGCCCCGGCCAGCAGCTCGTCGCCGTCGAGGTCCAGCTCGACGTGCCGCTCGCGGCCGAGCCGGAGGGCCTCGACGGCATCGCCACCATCCTGGCCCGCGCCTTCAACGAGGGCACCGACACCCTCACCGCCGAGGAGTTCGCCGCCGAACTGGAGCGGGCCGGCGCCACCCTCGACGCGCACGCCGACCACCCCGGCCTCCGGGTCTCCCTGGAGGTGCCGGCCTCCCGGCTCCAGCGCGGCCTCGGCCTGCTCGCCGACGCGCTGCGCGCGCCCGCGCTGCCCGAGGACGAGATCGAGCGCCTGGTCGCCAACCGGCTCGACGAGCTCGTCCACGAGGCGGCCAACCCCGCCCGCCGCGCCGCCAAGGCCCTCTACGCCGAGCTCTTCGACGGCGCCGACCGGCTCTCCCGCCCCCGCGGCGGCACCGCCGACACGGTCAAGTCCATCGACCGGGCCGCCGTCAAGGCCTTCTACGACGCCCACGTCCGCCCCTCCACCACCACCGTCGTGGTGGTCGGCGACCTCACCGGCACCGACCTGCCCGCGCTCCTGGAGGCCACCCTCGGCACCTGGACCGGCACCACCGCGGAGCCCACCGTGCACGCCCCGGTGACCGGCGACGACACCGGCCGCGTCGTCATCGTCGACCGCCCCGGCTCGGTCCAGACCCAGCTGCTCATCGGGCGCGTCGGCCCGGACCGCCACGACCCGGCCTGGGCCGCCCAGATCCTCGGCACCTACTGTCTCGGCGGCACCCTCACCTCCCGCCTGGACCGCGTCCTGCGCGAGGAGAAGGGCTACACCTACGGCGTCCGGGCGTTCGCCCAGCCGCTGCGCTCCGCCGCCGACGGCTCCGGCCGTGCGCTGATCGCGATCAGCGGCTCGGTGGACACCGCGTCCACCGCGCCGGCGCTCGCCGACACCTGGACCATCCTGCGGACCCTCGCCGCCGAGGGCCTCACCGACGCGGAGCGCGACGAGGCCGTGCAGTTCCTGGTCGGCGTGGCCCCGCTGAAGTACGAGACCGCGGGCTCCGTCGCCGGCACGCTGGCCGACCAGGTCGAGCAGGACCTGCCGGACGACTACCAGGCCGAGGTCTACCGCAGGCTCGCCGAGCTGCCGACGGCGGAGGCCACCGAGGCCGTCGTCGCGGCGTTCCCGGCGGACCGCCTGGTCACCGTCCTGGTCGGCGACGCCGCCACGATCGCCGACCCGGTGCGCGAGCTGGGCATCGGCGAGGTCACCGTGATCACCGCCTGATCAGCGCCTGATCCCCCCGGTACGGGCTGGGGCCCGGTGGAGCACTCCGCTCCGCCGGGCCCCCGCGTTTTATCCCGTTGCGGGCCCCGGGCGCCGCGTGGGTAGATGTTCCCCGGCACACACGAACGGGAGGAGGCGGTCACCATGCGGGTCGAGCGAACTGCACGACGCTCCCCAAGGCCGTTCTCCCGCTGTGCCCAGGGCGTCTGAGCCCCACCCCCGGAACTTCCCCGAGCCGCGCCGGGACTCTTCGCGCGGCACCCCACCTAGGCTTGAACCAGCCGACCTTTGGAGGTCGTTCAACCATGTCGTACACCGAGGTACCCGGCGTCCGCGTGCCGATCCGGATGTGGACCGACCCGGCCACCGTCGAGGGCCAGGCCATGCAGCAGCTGCGCAACATCAGCTCGCTGCCCTGGCTGCACGGCCTCGCCGTGATGCCCGACGTCCACCTGGGCAAGGGTGCGACGGTCGGCTCCGTGATCGCGATGAAGGGCGCCGTCTGCCCGGCGGCCGTTGGCGTCGACATCGGCTGCGGGATGAGCGCCGTCAAGACCTCGCTCACGGCCGGGGACCTGCCCGACGACCTCTCGCGACTGCGCTCCAAGATCGAGCAGGCCATCCCGGTCGGCCGCGGCCTGCACACCGACCCGGTCGACCCGAAGAAGCTCCACGGCTTCGCCACGGCGGGCTGGGACGACTTCTGGGAGCGGTTCGACGGCGTGGCCCACGAGGTCAAGTGGCGCCGCGAGCGGGCCATGCAGCAGATGGCGACCCTCGGAGGGGGAAACCATTTCATCGAAGTATGTGTTGATAGCACCGGAGTCGTGTGGCTGATGCTGCACTCCGGCTCCCGGAACATCGGCAAGGAGCTGGCGGAGCACCACATGGGCGTCGCCCGGTCGCTGCCGCACAACCAGGGGCTGATCGACCAGGACCTCGCGGTCTTCATCGCGCAGACCCCGCAGATGGCCGCCTACCGCGAGGACCTCTTCTGGGCGCAGGAGTACGCCAAGAAGAACCGCGCGGTGATGATGGCGCTCTTCCAGGACGTCGTCCGCCGTGAGTTCGCCAAGGCGAGGGTCACCTTCGACGAGGTGATCAGCTGCCACCACAACTACGTGTCGGAGGAGCGGTACGACGGCGTCGACCTGCTGGTGACCCGCAAGGGCGCGATCAAGGCCGGCTCCGGTGACTTCGGCATCATCCCCGGTTCGATGGGCACCGGCTCCTACATCGTCCGCGGCCTCGGCAACGAGGCGGCGTTCAACTCCGCCTCGCACGGCGCAGGCCGGAAGATGAGCCGCAACGCCGCGAAGAAGCGGTTCACCACCCAGGACCTGGTCGAGCAGACCAAGGGCGTGGAGTGCCGCAAGGACAGCGGCGTCGTGGACGAGATCCCCGGTGCGTACAAGTCGATCGAGAAGGTCATCGAGCAGCAGAAGGACCTCGTGGAGGTCGTCGCCCACCTGAAGCAGGTCGTCTGCGTCAAGGGCTGACCCGGGCGCGGGGTCCCGCGGCTCCGGCGCCGCCGGGTACCCGGGGCCGGGCATGCGGAAGGGGGGGCACCGCCGTGGCGGTGCCCCCCTTCCTCGACGGTGCTCAGGCGGCGGCCGGCAGCTCGTCGAGGCCTTCCTGGACCAGCTGGGCGAGGCGGTCCAGGGCCTCGTCCGCGCCCTCGGCGTCGGAGGCGAGGATGACCTCCTCGCCGCCCTGGGCGCCGAGGCCGAGCAGGCCGAGCATGGAGGCGGCGTTGATCGGGGTGCCGCCGGGCTTGGCGATGGTGATCGGCACGCCGGTGGCCGTGACGGCCCGGACGAAGACGGAGGCGGGACGGGCGTGCAGGCCCTCGGCCCAACCGATGGTGACGCGGCGCTCAGCCATGAGACGTGCCTTTCCGGTGAAGCTGGTCATGGCCGGGGCAGGGGGGTTCCTTCGACCATGTTGTCTAGACCAGTGTTGCACGCAGGCAACCCCTGCGAGCCGCCGCGTTCAGGACTTGTGATTGTTTCTTTCGGGGGCATAACCCCCGGCCAGTGGCCGTCTCCACCCTGCCGCGACGACACGTCCGGCGCCATTCGGCTCGCCGCCGGATAACCTGACGAATGTGGACGACTCCGCGGTACCGCACCCCGAGCAGACCCCGCAGGATCCGCAGAACTGGCCGGCTCCCCAGCCCCGGCAGTCCCAGGACGCGGACTACCCGCAGCACTGGGAGGCCGACGTCCTGCTGCGTGACGGCGGCACGGCCCGGATCCGGCCGATCACGCCCGCCGACGCCGGCCGGCTGGTCGAGTTCTACGAGCAGGTGTCGGACCAGTCCAAGTACTTCCGCTTCTTCGCGCCCTACCCGCGGCTCTCCGACAAGGACGTCCGCCGCTTCACCCACCACGACTTCGTGAACCGGGTCGGCCTCGCCGTGGTGGTCCGCGACCGCTTCATCGCCACCGTCCGCTACGACCGGATCGACGCCGACGGCCGCCCCTCGGAGACCGGCACCGACGCCGAGGTGGCGTTCCTGGTGCAGGACGCCCACCAGGGCCGCGGGGTCGCCTCCGCACTGCTGGAACACATCGCCGCGGTGGCCCAGGAGCGCGGCATCCGCCGCTTCCAGGCCGAGGTGCTGCCGGAGAACCGCAAGATGGTGAAGGTCTTCACCGACGCCGGCTACACCCAGCACCGCAGCTTCGCGGACGGTGTGGTCCACCTGGAGTTCGACCTGGAGCCGACCGCCGCCTCGCTGGCCGTGATGCGGGCGCGCGAGCACCGGGCCGAGGCGCGGTCCGTGCAGCGGCTGCTCACTCCGCGCTCGGTCGCGGTGGTGGGCGTCTCCCGCCACCCGCAGACCGTCGGCCGGGCGATCCTGCGGGACCTGCTCGGCGGGCTGCCGCACGGTGACGACCGCCGCGTCTACGCGGTGAACCGCAATGCCCCGCCCGGCACCGCGCTGGACGGCGTCCCGGTGCACCGCTCGGTGCTGGAGATCCCCGGCCCGGTGGACCTCGCCGTGATCGCCGTCCCGGCCGCCGCCGTTCCCGCCGCCGTCGCCGACTGCGGCGCGCACGGCGTGCAGGGCCTGGTGGTGGTCACCGCCGGCTACGCCGAGACCGGCCCGGAGGGCCGCGACCGCCAGCGCGCCCTGGTCCGCCAGGCCCGGGCGGCCGGCATGCGGGTGATCGGCCCGAACGCCTTCGGCCTGATCAACACCGATCCCGCGCTCCCGCTCAACGCCTCGCTCGCACCCGTCCTGCCGCGCCGGGGCGGCTTCGGCATCTTCTGCCAGTCCGGCGCGATCGGCGTGGCCCTGCTGGAGGCCGCCCACCGCCGGGGCCTCGGCGTCTCCTCCTTCGCCTCGGTCGGCAACCGCTCCGACGTCTCGGGCAACGACTTCCTCCAGTACTGGGCGGAGGACCCGGCCACCGACGTCGTGCTGCTCTACCTGGAGTCCTTCGGCAACCCCCGCAAGTTCACCCGGATCGCCCGCCGGCTCGCCGCCGTCAAGCCGATCGTGGTCGTCAAGGGCGCCCGCCACACCGGCAGCCTGCCGCCCGGCCACGCCATCCCGGTCACCGCCAGCGGGCTGCGCGACGCCACCGTCGACGCCCTGTTCGAGCAGGCCGGCGTCACCCGGGTGGAGACCATCACCGAGCTGTACGACACCGGGGAGCTGCTCGCGCTCCAGCCGCTGCCGCCCGGCGACCGGGTCGCCGTGGTCGGCAACTCCGACTCGCTCGGCCTGCTCACCCACGACGCCTGCCTCAGCGCCGGTCTGCGCCCCCGCACGCCGGTCGACCTCACCACGGCCGCCACCGGCGAGAACTTCCGGATCGCGCTGGACGTCGCACTCGCGGACCCGGCCGTGGACGCGGTGATCGCCGTCGCGATCCCGCCCATCGGCACCTCCGCGCACGCCTTCATGGGCGGCCGGCTGACCGGCCCGGACGATCCCGAGATGGGCTCCGACGACCCCGAGATCGCCGCAGCCCTGCTCGAAGCGGGCGAGCGCGCGAGGGAGTTGGGCAAGCCGCTGGTGCTCGCCCACCTGGCGCTGACCGACCTGCCGAGCCGGCTCCGCCCGGGCGGCATCCCCGCCTACCCGGCACCGGAGCGCGCCGTCCGCGCCCTCGCGCACGCCGTCCACCACGCCGAGTGGCGGCGCCGGACGGCCGAGGCGGAGGAGACCGCCCGCGTCCCGGAGCTGGACCGGATCGACGAGGGCGGCGCCCGCGACCTGGTCGAGGCGGCGCTCAGCACCCGGACCGCGATCGCCGCCCGCACCCAGCCCGGCGGTGCGCGGATCACCCTGCCGGAGGCCGGCACCACCGCGCTGCTCGCGCACTACGGCATCGACGTCTCCCCGACCCTGCCCGCGCCCGACGAGGAGTCCGCCGTCCGCGCCGCCGCGACGCTCGGTTACCCGGTGGCGCTCAAGGCGACCGCCCCGCACCTGCGCCACCGCCCCGACCTCGGCAGCGTCCGCCTCGACCTGACCGGCGAGCCGGGGCTGCGCCGCGCCCACCGCGAGCTGGACGCGCTGCTCGGCGGGGCCGCCCAGGCCGAACTCGTCGTGCAGCGCCTGGCCCCGCGCGGTGTGGACACCGTGATCGGGGCCACCGTCGACCCGGCGGTGGGCGCGATCCTCTCCTTCGGTCTGGCCGGCGCCCCGGCCGAGCTGCTCGGTGATGTTGCCCACCGTCTGGTCCCCGCCACCGACCAGGACGTCGCCGGTCTGATCCGCGAGGTCCGGGCGGCCCCGCTGCTGTTCGGCTGGCGCGGCGCCGACGCGGTGGACACCGCCGCGCTGGAGGAACTGCTGCTGAGGGTGTCGCGGCTGGTCGACGATCTCCCGGAGGTCGCCTCGGTGGACCTCGAACCCGTGGTCGTCGCCCCGCACGGACTGGCGATCCTGGGGGCGCGGGTGCGGATCGCACCCCTGCCCGTCCGCAGCGATCTGGGCCCGCGCGCGATGAGCACGCTGTAACCTTCCTTGGTTGCGCCCTGTCCGGGGGCGCTGTCGTCCGGAAGCTCGGCGCCGCGCCGCCCGCTTCGTCGGCGGACCATGCCAGGATGGAGTTATGGCGAAGACCGGTACCACCACCACTCAGGACCTGCGCTCGGCGATCGAGCGCAGCGGCTACTACCCGGCCCTGGTGTCCGAGGCGGTCGAGTCCGCGGTGGGTCCCGAGCCGATCAGCTCCTACCTGGTGCACCAGGAGACCACCTTCGACGCCAACGAGGTGCGCCGGCACGTCACCGTGCTGGTGCTGACCCCGACCCGTTTCGTGGTGAGCCACACCGACGAGCAGTCCGGCGGCGAGGCCGGCCCCGCGGTGCCCTACGCCACCACCTCCACCGAGAGCGTCCGGCTGGACCGGATCGGCTCGGTCGTGGTGAGCCGGATGGTCGCCAACCCGGAGACCTACACCCCCGGCACGCTGCCCCGCGAGGTCGTGCTGACCATCGGCTGGGGTGCCGTGCAGCGCCTGGACCTGGAGCCGGCCGGCTGCTCGGACCCGAACTGCGAGGCCGACCACGGCTACACCGGATCGGCCACCGCTGACGACCTGTCACTGCGGGTCAGCGAGGCGGGTGACGGCCCGGAGACGGTCGCCCAGGCCCTGGTGTTCGCCCGGGCGCTCTCCGACGCCACGATCAGCAACGGTCCGCGGGTCTGAGCCGACGCACCGGAAGCCAGGAAGTCAGCCTCTCACCCATGTCCTTCGCACCCGACGCCCACGACGCCTTCGAGATCCTCGACCCCGCCGCCGCCCCGGCCCCCCTGTACGGCGGCGGCTCGCTCTGTGACCTGCTGCCCTCGGTGGCGGCCGGACTCGGCGTGCCCGGCTTCACCGCCGCACTGCCGATCGCCCCGGCCGACCGGGTGGTGGTCTTCCTGGTCGACGGACTCGGCTGGGAGCTGCTGCTCCGCCACCCCGAGTACGCGCCGTTCCTCTCCTCGCTGATCGGCAGCTCGCTCGCCGGCACCGGCCGCCCGCTGACCGCCGGCTTCCCGTCCACCACCGCCACCTCGCTGGCGTCGGTCGGCACCGGGACCCCGCCCGGCCTGCACGGCCTGGTCGGCTACACGGTCGCGGTGCCGGGCGCCGGCCACCTGATGAACCAGCTGCGCTGGCAGCCGCCGGTCGCCCCGCACACCTGGCAGCCGTACCCGACGGTGTTCGAGCAGACGCACGCCGCCGGGGTGGCGACCGCCCAGGTCTCCTCGCCGCTGTTCGCCCAGACCCCGCTGACCCGGGTGGCGCTCTCCGGCGGCAGCTTCCTCGGCCGCACCACCGGCGAGGAGCGGATGGACCAGGCCGCCCGCTGGCTGGCCGAGCACGACCGCGCCCTCGTCTACACCTACGTGAGCGAGCTGGACGGCGCGGGGCACCGGTTCGGGGTGGACTCCGACGACTGGCGGATGACGCTGGACGCGGTGGACCGCCTGGCCCGCCGCCTGGCCGAGCAGCTGCCGCCGCGGTCGGCGATGTACGTCACCGCCGACCACGGCATGATCGACATCGCTCCGGAGGACCGGATCGACTTCGACGAGGACTGGGAGCTGGGCGCCGGCGTCGCCCTGCTCGGCGGCGAGGGCCGGGCCCGGCACGTCTACGCGGTGCCCGGCGCGGCCGCCGACGTGTACACGGTCTGGAGCGAGGTGCTGGGCGACCGGATGTGGGTGGCCACCCGGGACGACGCGATCGCGGCAGGCTGGTTCGGACCCTCCGTGGACGAGCGGGTCTACCTGCGGATCGGCGACGTGGTCGCCGCCGCCCGGGACGACGTCGCGGTGACCGCCTCCCGCAACGAGCCCGGCGAGTCCGCGATGATCGGTCTGCACGGCTCGATGACCCCGGTCGAGCAGTTCGTGCCCCTGCTCGAAGTCCGCACGTGAACCCCCTTGAAGTGAAAGGCCTTCGCACCACCCATGGCTGAACTGGTGTTCTTCTCGGGCACGATGGACTGCGGGAAGTCGACGCTCGCGTTGCAGATGGACCACAACCACGCCGCGCGCGGCCGGCAGGGGATCATCCTCACCCGCAACGACCGGGCCGGCGCGGCCACCATCTCCAGCCGGCTCGGCCTGCAGGCCGAGGCGGTCGAGGTGGCGGACGAGTTCGACTTCCACGCCCACGTCGTGCACCGGCTCTCGGCCGGCGGCCGGGTGGACTACCTGATCTGCGACGAGGCCCAGTTCTTCGCCGCCGAGCAGGTCGACCAACTGGCCCGGGTGGTGGACGAACTCGGCATCGACGTCTTCACCTTCGGCATCACCACGGACTTCCGCACCCGGCTGTTCCCCGGTTCCCAGCGGCTGATCGAACTGGCCGACCGGGTGGAGGTCCTCCAGGTCGAGGCGCTCTGCTGGTGCGGCGCGCGGGCCACCCACAACGCCCGTACGGTGGGCGGCGTGATGGTGGTCGAGGGCGCCCAGGTCGTGATCGGCGACATCACGGTGCGCGAGGACGAAGTCGGCTACGAGGTGCTCTGCCGCCGGCACCACCGCCGCCGGCTGACCGCCGCCACCGCCCGCGTCTCGGTACTCTCCCCGGACGTGCTGCCCTTCGAGGAGCAGCAGGCCTGACCCGCTCCTACCGGAGCCCCGCCTGCAGCACCGAGAAGTGCCCGCCCTGCGGGTCCGCGAGTCGCGCCACCGGTCCGCGCCCGCTCTCGTGCGGCTCCAGCAGCACCCGGCCGCCCAGCCGGATCGCCCGACGGACCGTCAGTTCGACGTCCTGGACGGCGAAGTGGACTCGCCAGCGCGGCGGGTGGCCGCGCAGCTCGGCGCCGTGCCGGATGCCCGCCACCGGCCGGCCGTCCACCAGCAGCGCGGACTCGCCGCCGGCGGGCGCCACCGGCCGCCCGAGCACCGCGCCGTAGAACACCGCGGCGCCCTCCTCGTCCGGCGTGAGCAGCTCGGCCCAGGCCGGCCCGCCGGGCTCGGGTCCGGCCTCGCGGCCGATGTGCTCCTCGCCCTGCCAGAGGCCGAAGACCGCGCCGGAGACGTCGGCCGCGATCGCCAGCCGTCCGGCCCGCTCGGCCTGGAGCGGCCCGACCGCCACCGTTCCGCCGCACTCGTGCACCAGTTGGGCCGTCCGGTCGGCGCTGTCCACCGCGAAGTAGGTGGTCCACTGCACCGGGAAGCCGGGCACCGCGGAGACGCCGAGGCCGGCGACCGGCGCACCGCCCGACTCGGCCCGGACGTAGTCACCGAGCTCGGTGGGGCCGGGGGTGTACGTCCAGTCGAGCAGCTCGCCGTAGAACGCGCGGGCGCCGGCCAGGTCGTCGGTCATCAGGCTGACCCAGCACGGCGTGCCCTGGGCCAGCCGGAGTGTCACCGCGGGCATGCGGGCCTCCTCACGGGGCGGTCGGCGCACGGACCTGCGCACGTGAGGGTGATGGTTCCACCCTGGCGCGCGCCGAACCCTCGGGCCGCGCGGAAAGTCCGGCAAAGACCGCACAAAGAGCGTTGAGTTGGTGGTGCTGCGCGAGAATGACCGCCATGACGACCTCTCACGATGACTCCCCGCTGGTGTCGGTGGCCGGCCTGCGGGAGGCGCTCGCCTCGGCGCGCCCGCCCGTCCTGCTCGATGTGCGCTGGCAGCTCGGCGGCCCTCCCGGCATCGAGGACTACGCGGCGGGCCATCTGCCCGGTGCGGGCTTCGTCGCGCTGGACACCGACCTCGCCGCCCCGGCCGGACCGCCCGGGCGCGGTGGCCGTCACCCGCTGCCCGACCCGGAGGAGTTGGGCGCCGCGCTGCGCCGCCTCGGGGTCCGCGCCGACCGTCCGGTGGTGGTGTACGACGGTGCGACCTCGCTGGCGGCGGCGCGCGCCTGGTGGCTGCTGCGCTGGGCCGGTCACCCGGACGTGCGGGTGCTGGACGGCGGGTTCGCCGCGTGGCAGGCGGCCGGGCTGCCGGTGACCACCGAGGTGGAGACCCCGGAGCCGGGTGACTTCAAGCCGGTGCCCGGGCAGTTGCCGACGGTCGACGGGGACGGCGCGGCCGCGCTGGCCCGGACCGGTCTGTTGCTGGACGCGCGGGCGGGCGAGCGCTACCGGGGCGAGACCGAGCCGATCGACCCGCGGGCCGGCCACGTGCCGGGGGCGCTCTCCGCGCCGACCACCGAGAACGTCGGCCCGGACGGGCGGTTCCGGCCGGCCGCCGAACTGGCCGAGCGGTTCCGCGCGCTGGGCGCCGCCGAGCGGGAGACCGCGGTGTACTGCGGGTCCGGGGTGACGGCGGCCCACCAGATCCTCGCCCTGGCGGTGGCCGGGCTGCCGGCCGCGCTGTACCCGGGCTCGTGGAGCGAGTGGTCGAGCGACGAGAGCCGCCCGGTGGCGGTCACCGGGCAGCCCGGCTGATCGACGGAACGGGAGAGGGGTGGGGGGGGGGCCCGCCCCGCCCCCCCCCCGACGCGTATAAAAAAAAACCAGACCACCAGACCAC
>NZ_JBHWUI010000069.1:26606-41981 GCF_042737525.1 Kitasatospora sp. NPDC059973
CCGCCCCCGCGCCCGCGCGGCCCCCGCCCCCCGGGGGGGGGGGGGGGGGTGTGGGGGGGGGGGGGGGGGGGGGGGCCCCCCCCCCCCCCCCCCACCCCTCGTTCCACGTCTGCCTACTCCTGCTTCTTGCGCCGGCTGCCGAAGACGATCTCGTCCCAGCTCGGCACGGTGGCCCGGCGCCCGGGCCGGACACCGTCCGCCTCGGCCTGCCGGTCCGTGGTGCCGACCAGCCGCTCCCGGTGCGGGGCGACCGCACGCGGCATCAGGATGTCGGCGTACGCCGAGCCCGCGCCGACCGCGGGTGCGGCCGCGGCGGCGGGCTCCTCGGTCTCCTCGGCGACCTCGACGGGCGGCACCGGTTCGATCGGGGCGGGGCCGACCGCGAGGTCGCCCCGGAAGGCGGGGACCACGTCGAGCAGGCTGGTCAGCGAGTCACGGGACTCGGCGGTGGCCTCCCGGGACTCCCGCACCTCGCGGGAGGACATGATCCGGTCGGCCGAGGGCCGGTCGATCATCGGGCGGGGCGGCCGCTCCTGGGGGAGCCGGGCGATCCGCGGGATGAACGGGAAGACCGACTCCTCCTCGCGCTCGACGTTCTCGCCGATCAGCGCGCGGGCCTCGTCGTCGTTCGGCTGGACCAGGCGCCGCGGCGGGTCGTACGTCCAGGACGCGCTGCGGCCCTCGCCGTCGGCCCGGTAGTAGAGGATGACCTCCCACGTGCCGTCGTCGCGCCGCCAGGAGTCCCAGCGCTCGGTGTCCTTCTCGGCGCCGCGCAGCGCGAGCCGCTCGGCGACGGCCTCGCCCAACTGGGGGCCGGAGGACTCGCCGTGGCGGCGGATCGCGGTCTTGCGGGCCCGCTCGGCCATGAAGGCGCGCTCCGCGAGCACCGGCCCTTCGAAGCGGCGGACCCGGTCCACGGAGATGCCGGCCGCCTGCGCGACCTCCTCGGCGGAGGCACCGGCTCGTATCCGCGCCTGGATGTCCCTGGGGCGGAGGTGGCTCTCGACCTCGATCTCGATCTGGCCGAGGCGTGGACGGTCACCACGGATGGCGGCGCGCAGCCGCTCGTCGATGGGGAGGGTGTACTCCGTGCTGTCGGCGGCCTTGAGCACCAGCCGTGTGCCGTCGTTGCTGACGGCCACAACCCGCAGTTCGGGCACGGTTACCTCCCGGGTGGTGCCTGCCGACGTCACCTGCGTCGCTGCTCCCGTACTGAGTGTGGCCTGCCCGCTCGCGACTGGCCACAACCTTGCTGAGTTCCCCGGCGTGTCGGGCTTACGCCCGGTCACACCGCTGTGGCACGGTTGCCTTTTTGCCACGTCATCCGTCGACGTCGCGCCTGGGTGTCCCGGCCGTCCTCGCACGCGCAGTGACGCGACGATCCGGGACGGGCGTCGCCGTGCGTGCCTGTTCCGTGGCTCTTCGTCAGTCTGCCGGTTGATAGGCAGTCGACAAGTCGACCCAAGGCTCAGGCTTTACGAACAGTACTCCATTCGTGGCATCCAAAGGGGCGGCTCGCCGCTCAAGTCTCCCGCGATTCACGGGAATCTCAAGAGCGCGCACCCCCAATGGCCGACGGCCGACCGATGCACGGTGATCATCTTCACATATATCCCCCGCACAGAACCGCATTTTCGACCCTTGTGTCCTTCTTTGGGCAAGATGGAGTGACTTGTTCGAAGACCAGTCGTACTGACCGAGGGATGTCGATGCCGGAGCAGAAGCCCGCCGAGGAGGGCGGCAAGGAAGGTCGCAGGCGAATTGACCTGAGTGTGGCTCAGGTCGCGGCGAGTGCGCTGGCCACCGTGGTGGGCGCCCTGCTCGCCTCCGAACTCGGCGTCTACGGAACCATTCTGGGCGCGGCCGTGGTCAGCGTCGGCGCGACCACCGGCGGTGCGGTGTTCCAGCACATCTTCCGGCGCACCGGTGAGCAACTGCGCGGGGCGGTGGACCGCACCGGCCCGGGGCCGGTGGTGAACGGGCTGCGCCAGGTGCCGGATTCCGACACGCGGGGGCCGGTGGTCTCCCCGGCGTGGAACGAACCCCGGGTGGTGCGGGCGCGCCGGCGCTGGACCTGGAAGTCGTACGGGGCGGTGTCCGCGGTGGTCTTCGTGCTGGCGATGACCCCGATACTCGCCTTCGAGCTGGCGACCGGGCAGCCGGTCTCGGCGACGGTGAAGGGGGAGTCGGGCAGCGGCACCTCGCTGGGCGGCACGGTCGCCCCCAAGCCGGCCGACCCGCCGGCGGGCGATCACTCGGGCGGGCCGTCGGGCGGGCCGTCGCGGGGCACCGGCGGTGCTTCGCCCTCGCCGTCGGCCGGGAGCGGTGGTGCGGCCTCGGAGCCGGCGGCCCCGGGCGGCAGCCCGAGTAGGGGGAGCGGCGGCACCGCCCCGCCCTCGGCGGGCCCGAGCGGGGCGCCGTCCGGGTCGCCCTCCACCGGTCCGTCCGCCAGCCCGTCCGCCAGTCCGTCCGGAGGTCCGTCCGGCGGGTCGTCCGCGCCGACCGGGAGCGCGTCCAAGCCGGCCGGGTCGGCGACCCCGGCCCCGCCCGCCCCGAGCGGCGCGCCGACCGGGCCGGCCGCCGGCTGAGGGCGGTCAGGCGCCCAGGACCCGCCGCAGGTAGTCGTTGCCGAAGACCCGCCGCGGGTCGACCTCGTCGCGCAGCGCGGTGAAGTCGGCGAAGTGCGGGTAGACCTCGGCGAGGTAGCCGGCGTCGCGGGTGTGCAGCTTGCCCCAGTGCGGCCGGCCCCGGTGGGCGGTCATCAGCTTCTCCACCTCGGTGAAGTAGCCCCGCTCGGCGGTGCCCCGGTAGAGGTGGACGGCGATGTAGGCGGTGTCCCGGCCGCTCGCGGTGGAGAGCCAGAGGTCGTCTGCGGGGGCGAACCGGACCTCGACGGGGAAGCTGATCCGCCAGTCGGAGCGCTCGATCATGGCCTTGAGCTCGCGCAGCACCCCGGCCAGCTCCTCGCGCGGCACCGCGTACTCCATCTCGGTGAAGCGGACCTTGCGCGGGCTGGTGAACACCTTGTGGGCGGTGTCGGTGTAGCTGCGGTCCGACCAGGCGCGGCTGGCCAGCGAGGCGATGGTCGGGACGCTGCGGGGGAAGCGCCGGCCGACCCGGCAGGCGCCCTCCCAGACCGTGTTGGAGAGGAAGTCGTCCTCCAGCCAGCTCTTGAAGCGGGGCAGCGGGGCGGCCGGACCCTGGCTGCGGTTGTTGCGCTTGGTGGAGCAGCGGTCGGTGTGCGGGAACCAGTAGAACTCGAAGTGCTCGTTCACCGCGGTGAGGTCGTCGAGCCGGTCGAGCACCTCGTCGAAGCGCATCGGCTGCTCGTGGGCGGTGAGCAGGAAGGCCGGTTCGACGGCGAGGGTCACCGCCGTGATCACGCCGAGGGCGCCGAGGCCGAGCCGGGCGCCGTGGAAGAGCCGCGGGTCCTCGGTGGGCGAGCAGTGCCGGACGCTGCCGTCGGCGAGGACGATCTCCAGGGCGCGGATCTGGGCGGCGAGCGAGCCGGAGTCCCGGCCGGTGCCGTGGGTGCCGGTGCTGGTCGCGCCGGCCACCGTCTGCGCCTCGATGTCGCCCATGTTGGTGAGCGAGAGCCCGGCCGCGGCCAGCACGCGGTTGAGCCGGGCGAGCGGGAGGCCGGCCTCGACGGTGACGGTCCCGGCCTCGCGGTCGATGGCGCGGACGGCGGTCATCGCGTAGGGGCGGACCAGGACGCCGCCCTCGGCCGAGGCGATCGCGGTGAAGGAGTGGCCGGAGCCGACCGCCTTGACGCCCTGCCCCTGGTCCGCGGCCCGGGTGATCTCCTTGGCCAGTTCCTCCGCCGTCCCGGGCGTGACCACCTTGGCGGGGTGCGCGCTCTGGTTCCCGGCCCAGTTGGTCCAGCGGGTGCGGGGTGCGGTACTGGCCTGGGGCATGCGGTGCCTCCTGCTCCGTGGCCGAACGGTGTCGGCGCGCTCCCGGGCGGTGGGGGCCGCCCCGGGTGTCCCTACCCGCGGGTAGGACCCGCGAGTAGGCAGGAGAGTAGCCAGTTCACCGTTCGAGGTCTACGGTCTCGGCGGTCGGCTGCCCGGCCGAGGCGGCGGCCAGGCCCGTTCCGAGGCGCCGCAGGCCGACCAGGGCGGTCAGTACGCCGAACACCCCGGCGGTCACCGGCACCCAGTATCCGGCGGCGGCGCCGGAGGCGTCCACCACCCAGCCGCCGGCCGAGGAGCCGAGGGCGACGCCGAGGGCGAGCCCGGTGGTGGTCCAGGTCATGCCCTCGGTGAGCTGGGAGGCCGGGACGAGCCGTTCGACCAGGGCCATCGCGGTGATCAGGGTGGGGGAGATGGCGATGCCGGCGACCAGCAGGGCGGCGCCGACCGCGATCAGTCCGCCCACGCCCCGCACGGACTCGGCGGCCAGCAGCAGCGGCACCATGCTGACGGCCATGAACAGGACGCCGCCGAAGAACCGGGCGGGCATCGAGCCCTTGAGCCGGAGGGTGCCGAACACCACGCCGGCCAGGCAGGAGCCGAACGCCCACAGGGCCAGGATCACGCTGGCGACGGACTTGTGGCCCTGGGCCTCGGAGAAGGCGACGGTGACGACCTCGACCGAGCCGAAGATCGCCCCGGTCGCGACGAAGGTCAGGATCAGCACCTGGAGGCCGCGGTTGCGGATCACCGAGCTGCCGGCGTGCCGGGCGGCCGGGTGGACCGGCGGCTCGGTGGAGCGCTGCCCGGCGAACAGCACCACGCCGACCATGAGGAAGAGCCCGGCGAGCAGGACCCCGGCCTCCGGGAAGACGGCGGTGGCCAGGCCGATCGAGAGGATCGGGCCGACGATGAAACAGATCTCGTCGACCACGGCCTCGAAGGAGTACGCGGTGTGCAGCTTGGGCGCGTCGTCCCGGTAGAGGTGGGCCCAGCGGGCGCGGACCATCGCGCCGGTGCTCGGCATCACGCCCATCCCCGCGGCGAAGAGGAACAGCGTCCAGTCCGGTGCCTCCAGCCGGGCGCAGAGCAGCAGGCCGACGGCGGCCAGCACGGTGACCGCGGTGGCCGGCAGGACGATCCGGCGCTGTCCGTGGCGGTCCACCAGCCGGGAGACCTGCGGCCCGAGCACGGCCGCGGACACCGCCAGCGTCGCCGAGACCAGGCCCGCCACCCCGTAGGAGCCTCTCAGCTGGGAGAGCATGGTCACGATGCCGATGCCGGTCATCGAGATCGGGAGCCGGGAGACGAAGCCGGTGGTGGAAAAGGCCAGAGTGCCGGGGGCGGCGAATATCTGGCGGTAGCTGGACAGCACGGGAGCTCCGCAGGAGTAAGGAACGAGGCTGGACTACACAGCTTACGTACCTTGGCAAACCGTATTTTCCGGACACCGGCGCGATCCCGGCGTCGCGGTCCGGCCCCTCAATGGCAGGATCGGTCCCATGTCCGACGTGCGCAATCCCTCACCCACCGGGGCCGCTCCCTACGACGCCCTGCTGCTGCTCTCCTTCGGCGGGCCCGAGGCCCCCGAGGACGTCGTCCCCTTCCTGGAGAACGTCACCAGGGGACGCGGCATCCCCAAGGAGCGGCTCAAGGAGGTGGGCAAGCACTACTTCATGTTCGGCGGCGTGAGCCCGATCAACGAGCAGAACCGCGAGCTGCTCGCCGCGCTGCGCAAGGACTTCGCCGAGCACGGGCTGGACCTCCCGGTCTACTGGGGCAACCGCAACTGGGCGCCCTACCTGACCGACACCCTGCGCGAGCTCGCCGCCGACGGGCACCGCCGTGTCGCCGTCCTCGCCACCAGCGCCTACGCCGGCTACTCCGGCTGCCGCCAGTACCGGGAGAACCTCGCCGACGCGCTGGCCCGGCTCGCCGAGGAGGGGCTGTCCGGACTCCGGGTCGACAAGCTCCGGCACTTCTACAACCACCCCGGCTTCGTCGAGCCGATGATCGACGCCACGCTGGCCGCGCTGGCGCGGCTGCCCGAGGCGGTGCGGGCCGGTGCCCGGCTGGCGTTCACCACGCACTCCGTCCCCGACGCCATGGCGCGGACCTCCGGCGCCCCGGACGACCCGGCCCGGGGCCGGCCGGGCGGCGCGTACGTCGCCCAGCACCTGGACGTCGCCGGGCTGATCGCGGCGGCCGTCGCCGAGCGGACCGGGGTCGCCGACCGCCCCTGGGAGCTGGTCTTCCAGAGCCGCAGCGGCGCCCCGCAGACCCCGTGGCTGGAGCCCGACATCTGCGACCACCTGGAGGCGCAGCACGCGCAGGGCGCGCCCGCCGTCGTGATGGTCCCGATCGGCTTCGTCTCCGACCACATGGAGGTCAAGTACGACCTGGACACCGAGGCGGTGGCGAAGGCCGCCGAGCTCGGCCTGCCCGTCGCCCGGGCGGCCACCGTCGGTGCCGACCCCCGGTTCACCGCCGCCGTGCGGGAGCTGGTCCTGGAGCGCGCCGCCGCCGAACGCGGCGCGCCCGTGACCCGCTGCGCCCTCGGCGCGCTCGGCCCCAGCCACGACGTGTGCGCGGTGGCCTGCTGCCCCAACCCGCGCGCCCCCCGCCCGGCCGCCGCCGAGCGCTGACCCCGCACCGAGGAGACCCCGTGCCCAGCCCCGGACCCGCCGCCCCGCCCGCCGCCCTGCTGGACGAACTGCTCGACGTCGCCCTGGACGCCGCCCGGCGGGCCGGCGCCCTGCTGCGCGACAGCCGGCCCGCCGACCTCGGGGTCGCGGGCACCAAGAGCAGCCCGGTCGACGTGGTGACCGAGATGGACCTCGCCTCCGAGAAGCTCCTCCTGGAGCTGATCGCCGCCCGCCGCCCGGACGACGGCTACCTCGGAGAGGAGGGGTCCGAGCGGCCCGGCACCAGCGGGGTCCGGTGGGTCGTCGACCCGCTCGACGGCACCGTCAACTACCTCTACGGGCTGCCCTCCTGGGCCGTCAGCGTGGCCGCCGAGCTGGACGGCCGGGCGGTCGTCGGCGTGGTCTACGCCCCCGCGCGGGGGGAGCTCTTCGAGGCGGTGCTGGGCCGGGGCGCCCGGCTGGACGGCCGGCCGGTGTCGGCCCGCCCGGCCCCGCCGTGGGGGGAAGCGCTGATCGGCACCGGCTTCAACTACGTGCAGGCGGTGCGCGTCCGGCAGGCCGAGGTACTGCTCGCGCTGATGCCGGAGGTCCGTGACATCCGGCGCGGTGGCGCCGCCGCCGTGGACCTGTGCGACGTCGCGGCCGGGCGCCTGGACGGCTACTACGAGCGCGGACTGGCCCCCTGGGACCGCGCGGCCGGCTGTCTGATCGCCACCGAGGCCGGCGCCCTGGTCGGCGGCCGCCCCGGCGAGGGGCCGGACGGCGAGCTGACCGTCGCGGCCGCGCCCGGGGTCTACGAGCCGCTCCAGGAGCGGCTGGCGCGGCTGCGCGCCTGGGCCGACTGACCCGCCCCGGCCGGGCGGCCGGGTTCCGCGGTGGTGCGGAACCCGGCCCCCCGGCCGGTGTCCGGGCAGCGAAGAGCCCTGGCATACGGGGAATGCCAGGGCTTGAGGTTTCGCACGGCCCCCACAGGGCCGCTGGTGCCGGAGTCCGGCGTCGGGTCGGCAGGTCGGTCAGGCAGCGCTGCGGTGGCGCTCCAGCACCGTGTCGACGCCGTGTTCGGCGGCGAGTCGGCGGAGGTCGTCCAGCTCGGACTGCTCCACCTCGGCGAGGAACTCGTCCCCGGCCTCGATCGCGCGGTGCAGGTCCTGCTCGGCGCTGGCTATGCGCTGCAGGATTCCGGCGGTGAAGGCGTCCATACGGGCCCCCTTACTGTGTCGGACGTGCACGTTCGTGCGTCCCCCGCCCCAGGATCGTGGTAGCCAGCGGAAGCGTCCGATCCGGTAGGTCGTGATCTCCGGTCGGGCGCGGAGACGGCCCTCGGCCGCTCCCGGTGACGCCCCGGCCCCAGGGCCGGCGCGGATAAAACGCACGGCGGGTGGGTGCGATCGGCCGTCAGCCGGATCGCGGGTGTGCAGCTGTCCTCCCCAGCCCCTGGTCGGGGAAACCTCCCCGGGCGAGAAAGTTGCCCGTGTCACAGTCCAAGCGGAGTGTTCCCGGCACGAATCGGGACGGAGGCCGTCGCCGCGGCGGCGGTCGCGCCCCCGGGCGCTCCTGCCTCCGGGGCAGCTTATCGCTGCTTTACCGCACGACCAGGCAGGATGGAGGCACCGTCGGAGCCGCGCGTCCGCTTCCGGGGCCGGCCTGGAGAAGGGACAACGACCGTGCGGGTTCTCGTCGTCGAGGACGAGCAGCTGCTCGCCGAGGCCGTCGCCACCGGCTTGCGCCGTGAGGCGATGGCCGTCGACGTGGTGTACGACGGGGAGGCCGCGCTCCAGCGCATCGCGGTCAACGACTACGACGTGGTGGTGCTCGACCGGGACCTGCCACTGGTCCACGGCGACGACGTCTGCCGCAGCGTGGTCGACCAGGGCCTGGCCACCCGGGTGATCATGCTGACCGCCTCCGGCGACATCAGCGACCGGGTCGAGGGTCTGGAGATCGGTGCGGACGACTACCTCCCCAAGCCCTTCGCCTTCAGTGAACTCGTCGCCCGGGTAAGGGCGCTGGGCCGCCGCGCGACCGTCCCGCTGCCGCCGGTGCTGGAGCGCGCGGGCATCTCCGTCGACCCCGGCCGCCGCGAGGTGATCCGCGACGGGCGGCCCGTCCAGCTCGCTCCCAAGGAGTTCGCCGTCCTGGAGGTGCTGATGCGGGCCGGCGGCGCCGTGGTCTCCGCCGAGCAGCTCCTGGAGAAGGCCTGGGACGAGCACACCGACCCGTTCACCAACGTCGTGCGCGTCACCGTGATGACGCTGCGCCGCAAGCTCGGCGACCCGCCGGTGATCGTCACCGTGCCGGGCTCCGGCTACCGGATCTGACCGGCTCCGGCCGGACACCCGCGGGCCCCACCCCCACCACGCGACCGCCCCGGCGGACGCCCCGAGAGGACGATCATGACCACCCCGCCCCCGGCCGGCGGGCCCTCCGGCGCGCCCGCCGGCGGCCCGCGCGCCGTACCGCCCGGGCCCGTGCCGCCGAAGCCCGCGCACGCACCGCGGGCGCCCCTGCTCCACCATGCGTCGCGCGACACCTACGTGCCCGGCGACGGGATGCTCGCCTGGCTGCCGTTCCGCCCGACCATCCGGATCCGCCTCACCCTGCTCTACGGCGGCATGTTCCTGATGGCCGGCGTCGTCCTGCTGCTGCTGATGTACTTCTTCGTCCGGCAGGCCCTGCACGACGTCCAGCCGCCGCCCTTCCTGTTCGGCAAGGACATCACCGTCAACGGCGTGCCGATGAGCAGCGAGCAGTTCAACCAGTACCTCGCCAGCCGGCACGAGGTCGCCTCCAACGCGGCCCTCAACACGCTGCTGCGCAAGGCCCTCACGGTGCTGGTCTGCCTCGCCGTGATCGCCTTCGCCGCCGGCTACGCGATGGCCGGCCGGGTGCTGCGCCCGCTCGGGCGGATCACCCGCACCGCGCGCGAGGTGGCCTCGTCCGACCTGCACCGGCGGATCGAGCTCGACGGGCCGGACGACGAGCTCAAGGAGCTCGCCGACACCTTCGACGACATGCTCGACCGGCTGGACCGCTCCTTCGACTCCCAGCGCCGCTTCGTCGCCAACGCCTCGCACGAGCTGCGCACCCCGCTGGCGATCAACCGGACCCTGCTGGAGGTCCAGCTCTCCGACCCGGCCGCCTCGGCCGACCTCCAGCAGCTCGGCAAGACCCTGCTGGCCACCAACGAGCGCAGCGAGCAACTGGTGGAGGGCCTGCTGCTGCTCGCCCGCAGCGACAACGAGCTCACCGACCGCCGGCCGGTGGAGCTCTCCGAGGTCGCCACCCGCGCCCTGGTGCAGACCCGCGCCGAGGCCGACCGGCGCGAGGTCGAGCTGCGCGCCACCCTGAACCCGGCCGTGGTCTCCGGCAACGGCGTGCTGCTGGAGCGGATCGCGCTCAACCTGCTGCAGAACGCCGTGCGCTACAACTCCGCCGACGGCTGGGTCGAGATCGCCACCGCCGAGGTGCCCGGCGGCGGCGAGCTGGTGGTGTCCAACACCGGCCCGGTGGTCCCCGGCTACGAGCTGGAGCACATCTTCGAGCCGTTCCGCCGGGTCAAGGGCGCCGACCGCACCCGCAGCGACAAGGGCGTCGGACTCGGCCTGTCCATCGTCCGCTCGGTGGTCCGGGCGCACGGAGGCACCATCGAGGCCACCCCGCGCTCCGGTGGCGGCCTGACCATGCGGGTCCGGATCCCGGCGGCCTGAGCACCCCCACAGGCCCGTCTCGCCCCCGCTGCGCCGCCCGTCCCACCCGCGCTCCGTGCGCCGACCGATCCCGCCGCCCCCGCCAGGCCCGTCAAGACGACATAAGGCCTGGCGGGGGCGGCTTGTCATTTCCGGTCCGAGCAACTTACGGTGTCGTAACCTACGCAACCGTAAGTGCGTCCCGACTTCGGTGTCCCCGACGTGCCCGCCCAACGCGCCCGTCCCGCGCGTGCCCGTCCCCCTGGAGCAACACTCGTGACCATCGCCCCCGTGCAGCGCACCGCCCCGACCGGTTCCAGCGCCTGGACCGATGCGCGGCTGATCATGGCCCTCGAAGAGGTGGTGGAGACCGAGCTCAACCGCCACCTGAAGGTCGCCAAGGACTGGATGCCCCACGAGTTCGTCCCGTGGAGCCAGGGCCGCGACTTCGACGGTGTGCTGGGCGGGGAGCCCTGGTCGCTGGAGCAGTCGCAGGTGACCCCGCTCGGCCGGGTGGCGCTGGTGGTCAACCTGCTGACCGAGGACAACCTCCCCAGCTACCACCACGAGATCGCCACCATGTTCGGCCGCGAGGGCGCCTGGGGCACCTGGGTGCACCGCTGGACGGCCGAGGAGGGCCGGCACGGCATAGCCATCCGCGACTACCTGCTCGCCACCCGGGCCGTGGACCCGAACGAGCTCGAGCGGGCCCGGATGAGCCACATGTCGGAGGGCTTCGAGTCCGACAACTCGCACAGCATGCTGCACTCGGTCGCCTACGTGGCCTTCCAGGAGCTGGCCACCCGGATCTCGCACCGCAACACCGGCCACTCCGCCGGCGACCCGCTCTGCGACCAGCTGCTCGCGAAGATCGCCAACGACGAGAACCTGCACATGGTCTTCTACCGCAACCTGCTGAAGGCCGCCCTGGAGATCGCCCCCGACCAGGCCATGCGCGCGATCGCCGACGTGGTCACCGACTTCCGGATGCCCGGCCACGGCATCCCCGGCTTCGAGCGGGCCGCCGCCCAGATCGCCATCGGCGGCGTCTACAACCTGCGCATCCACCACGATGACGTGCTGCAGCCGGTGCTGCGCCACCTCAAGGTGATGGAGGTCGGCGGCCTCGGTCCGGTCGGTCTGCGGGCCCAGGACGAGCTCGGCGTCTTCCTCGGGGGGCTGGACGCGCAGGCGACCAAGTTCGACGAGCGGCAGGCCGCCCTGCTGGCCCGCCGGGCCGCCCGCAAGGCCGCCCAGTAGTAGCCGGACACGAACCGCAGGACGCGCCGGGCCGTGGACCCGGCCGTTCCTGTTGGGTGGATTTTCCGTGGTTTGCCCCGGAAGATTCGGAACGTGAGCAAGGTCACACCGTGTCGCTCCACGGGGTGGGGCGGTATCGGAGCGTGATCATGGTCGAGGCCGCTCCGGTTGCGTTCCGTGACCGGCCTCGGGGTCGATGCGGTCCGGGCGGATCGGCCGGGAGCCCTGGTGGGCAAGGGAACGATCGAGTGGTCGCAAGGCTTCTGATGACTGAGCGTGTCCGATGGGCGGGTCCGGCCGCCGGTCGGTCATGGCCCAGCGTGAGGCCTCCCGCGCCCGATCGGATCACTCCAACGGACCCCTGGCTGAGTGTCGATTGAGTAACAGGGCTTGAAGTAAGGCAAAATCTCCGCCTCGGGTCGGGCACAAGACCGGCCCCCCATGCGTTACGTGCGCTGGAGATACCGCACACACCGCACAACCCGGAGGGGGAGAGCGAAAACATGGCAACTGACTACGACACCCCACGCAAGACCGATGACGACCTCAACGAGGACAGCATCGAGGAACTCAAGGCCCGGCGGAACGAGAAGAGCACCAGCTCGGTCGACGTCGACGAGTTCGAAGCGGCGGAGGGCCTTGAGCTCCCCGGCGCGGACCTCTCGAACGAGGAGCTCTCGGTCCGGGTGCTGCCGCGCCAGGCCGACGAGTTCACCTGCATGAGCTGCTTCCTGGTCCACCACCGCAGCCAGCTGTACAGCGAGAAGAACGGCAACCCGATCTGCCGGGACTGCGGCGCCTGAGTATCAGGGCGGCCATGGGCCCGGGCTCGCGGAACCTCGTGAGACCGGCACACCGCCCCTTCCGGCCCCGGGCAGCGGGGCCGGAAGGCAGTACCGGCGACGGCCGTCGAGGCGGGCGTACCGGCAGTACCGCGCCGATTCGTACCGGCGCGGTACCGCGCACTGCGCGGCGTGGCAGCAGCTCGTGCAGTACGGAGACATCTGGGACGGTCCCGCATCGCGGAACCGTCCCTCTCCGTTCTCCGGGCCGGATCCGGTCCGAAGAACGGAGCCGGGTCAGGTGCGGGCGCCGCGCCGGGCCTCGTCCAGCGCCTCGGCCAGCTTCATCGGCGAGCGCGTCGACAGGTAGAGGTACGGGGTCGGGTCGGCCGGGTCGCTGACCTCGACGCGCAGGGCGGTCGGGACGTAGCTGCGCAGCAGCATGAAAGCGCGCGGGTCCGACTTCGGGCCGCGCCAGGCCATCGCCTCGGCGGGGCTGAGCGGGTGCGCGGCGCCGAGCGCGTCGACCGGGATCCGGGCCTGGCCGGCCACCAGGGAACCCTGCACCACCCGGATCCGGGCGGAGCCGTAGCTGCTGATCGCGGCGGCGCCGGCGGCGATCCCGACCACCAGCCCGACCAGCGCGCCCACCGCGCTGAGACGCAGCAGGATCAATGCGAGCGTGAGCCCGATCGCGACCGGGAGCAACCACCAGGAGCGCGGCACGGTGAGGCGTTCGTCGTACATGCCCCCATTGTGGTCGCCGTTACGTCCGGCGGCGGACGGCACCCCCGGGCCCGGACCGGCTACCGGTCGGTAGGGTTGGGCACCGTGACCGGTTCCGTAGCCCCAGCCTCCCCGTCCGAGCGGCCGGCGCCGCCCCTGCCGCTCTCGCCCACCACGCCCCCGCCGGGCGCCGTCCTGCCGCCGCGCGCCCCCGAGGCCCCGGCCCCGGGCACCCGGCTCGGCTCGCACTACGAGCACTGCTTCGGCTGCGGCCCGGAGCACCCGGGCGGGCTGCGGATCGACGCGGTGGCGGGCCAGGGGCTCGACGTCACCGCCGAGTTCGCCGTCCGCTCCGCCCACCAGGGCGGCCCCGGCCTGGCCCACGGCGGGCTGCTGACCACCGCGATGGACGAGACGCTCGGCACGCTGAACTGGCTGCTGCACGCCCCGGCCGTCACCGCCCGGCTGGAGACCGACTTCGTCTGCCCGGTGCCGGTCGACTCCGTGCTGCACCTGCGCGCCTGGATCACCGGCGTGCACGGCCGGAAGATCTACAGCGCCGGCGAGGCGCGGATCGGCGGGCCCGACGGCCCGGTCGCGCTCCGCGCCCAGGCACTCTTCATCCAGGTGAAGCTGGAACACTTCACCCAGCACGGTCGTCCCGAGGACATCGAGAAGGTCCTCGACGACCCTGATCTGATGAAGCGCGCCCGAGCCTTTGAGGTGAACCCTTGAGCAGCACCCCCCGTCCGCCGGTAGACGTCCTGATCAGGCGAATCGACACCGAGCTGCCGCTGCCCGCGTACGCGCAGCCCGGTGACGCGGGCGCCGATCTGCGGACCGCCGTCGACGCCGAACTGGCCCCCGGTGAGCGGATCGTCCTGCCCACTGGCATCGCCATCGCGCTGCCGGACGGCTACGCGGCGTTCGTCCACCCGCGCTCCGGGCTCGCAGCTCGTTGCGGAGTTGCTCTGGTGAACGCCCCGGGGACGGTCGATGCCGGGTACCGTGGAGAGATCAAGGTGATCGTCGTCAACTTGGACCCGCGCGAAGCCGTCAGCTTCCGCCGAGGGGACCGGATCGCCCAGCTGGTGATCCAGCAGGTCGAGAAGGCCCGCTTCCACGAGGTGGCCGAACTGCCCGGGTCGGCACGAGCCGAGGGCGGGTTCGGGTCGACCGGCGGCCACGCCGCGGTCTAGGCTGCCCGCGGCCTCGCAGGAAGCCGAGCAGGTATTCGCATCGGTCTTGGACCGGGAAGGACAGTGACCGTGTTCCGTCGTCGCCAGAAGAGCGAGGACGCTGTCGAGCAGCTCGCCGACGACGCCATCAGCGCCGACGAGCCGGCCGATGACGTCGAAGGTTCCGCCGAGAGCGAGAACGTGACCGAACTGGACCCGGCGGAGCGGGTCGGCCTGCCGCCGGCTCCGCGTCCGGACGGTCCGTGGGACCACTCCGAGCTGGAGCAGCCGGAGGAAGGCCGGGTCGACCTCGGAGGCCTGCTGGTCCCCGGTGTCGAGGGCATGGAACTGCGCGTCGAGGTGGCCGGGGACGCGATCGTGGCCGCGACGCTGGTCCTCGGCAACAGCGCCATCCAGCTCCAGGCCTTCGCGGCTCCCAAGTCCGAGGGCATCTGGGGCGAGGTCCGTGAGGAGATCGCCAACGGCATCACCTCGCAGGGCGGCCTCATCGAGGAGGAGGAGGGCCCGCTCGGCTGGCACCTCCGGGCCCAGGTCCCCGTGCAGCTGCCGGACGGCACGCAGGGTGTCCAGCTGGTGCGCTTCGTCGGCTGCGACGGGCCGCGCTGGTTCCTGCGCGGTGTGATCTCGGGCCAGGCCGCGGTGCAGCCGGAGATGGCCGGGATCCTGGAGCAGGTCTTCCAGCAGACCGTCGTCGTCCGTGGCGAGACCCCGATGGCGCCGCGCGACCCGATCGTGCTGAAGCTTCCCGAGGACGCGCAGATGGTGGCCGACGGTGGCGGGGCAGCCGCCGCTGCCGGAGAGAGCGACAGCAACCGCTTCGGCGGCGCCGCGCTCGACCCGTTCGCCCGCGGCCCGGAGATCACCGAGGTCCGCTGAGCAGGCGTTGAGCCGGCGCCGAGCCGGCCGACCGCTCTTCGATCGCCCCCGCCCGGATGCCCGGACGGGGGCGATTTGCATGTGGCGGGCCGGTCCCCGTACAGTTCCGGAGTCGCACCGAGAGGGGCGGCGGAATGCGAATCCGATGAATGAAACTCCGGAAAACGGAGCGGAAAACATCTGATAAGCTTCAAACACGAAAGAACGAAGCGCCCGGAGGGCCCGCTGGAAGGCGGTCCGAAGGAAGTGTCCGTTCCTTGAGAACTCAACAGCGTGCCAAAAGTCAA